>NZ_VPAO01000020.1:0-67558 GCF_013419235.1 Acinetobacter sp. YH12098 | reverse complement strand
GTCCAGATTTAAATCCAATAGAAAATATGTGGTCACGAGTCAAGGCGATTCGAACTAAGTTTAGAGTTAAAGATATTGATAAATTATTTAAAGATTACTGTAATGATTTATTTGGTATTTAGCTATAAAAGAGGCGCAAAACATTCCGCGCGATTTCTATCAATCTAGCGGTTTAGCGCATATTATTCGATCTGATCAAGAAGCTATCGATGTTGCTGAACAATTAGCTGTGGAATTTACAAAAGAATCAGCTAAACGCGATCATGAACGCCGCTTACCTTTGCAGGAAGTACAGCAATATTCAGCATCAGGTTTGTGGGGCATTACTGTACCGCGTCAATTTGGTGGTGCAGGAGTGGGTTATAAAACCCTTGCAGAAGTGGTCAAAATTATTTCTAGTGCAGACTCATCCCTAGGACAAATTGCCCAAAACCATTGGGCCTTTGTCGAGCATATTCGTTTGGATGCAAATCCATCACAGCAAGAGTTTTTCTTTGATCAAGTCTTACAAGGTAAACGCTTTGGCAATGCATTTTCAGAAAAAGGTTCCAAAACAGTTGCAGATTTAACAACAGCCATTGAGTTTAAAGATGATCATGCGCTCATTAATGGTCAAAAATTTTTTGCAACAGGCGCTTTGCTTGCACATTGGATACCTGTGGTTGCTGTGAATGATGGAAAGCCTTATGCAGCCTTAGTACCCCAGCATACGCCGGGTTTAACCATTATTAATGACTGGAGTGGTTTTGGACAAAGAACGACAGTCAGCGGTTCTGTACTGTTGGACAATGTCAAAGTGGATTTAAATCACATTGTACCCATTCATCAAGCTTTTGAACGTCCAACGGCTGCGGGCGCTATTTCTCAATTCATTCAATCTGCTGTCGATGCTGGTATTGCGCGCGGTGCGATTAATGAAACGATTCAATATGTGCGCCAGCATGCACGTCCTTGGATTGATTCAGGCTTAGAAAAGGCGGTGCAAGATCCGTATACGATTGCCAATATCGGTGAGTTGAAAATTAAACTCCGAGCTGCAGAGGCAGTGTTGGCTTTGGCGGGTGAAGCGATAGACCGAGCCGTAGAGAACCCAACAGAAGAAACGGTGTCAGAGGCAACACTACTGACAGCAGAATCTAAGGTCCTGACGACTGAAATTGCGTTACTTGCGGCGAATAAACTATTTGAACTCTCAGGCACACGATCAACATTGTCTGAGCTGAATTTAGACCGTCATTGGCGTAATGCGCGCACACATACTTTGCACGATCCCGTACGTTGGAAGCTGAATATTGTAGGCAACTACTATTTAAATGATGTACCACTGCCGCGCCATGCTTGGAGTTAAGAGGAGAAGATTATGACGATTCAAAATAATAAACAGCCCTTATCTTTAGGTGCTGACTATGATCAAGTGGCCGCTAAGTTCCGTCCGATTTTTCAGAGAATTGCAGAAGGCGCTTTGGCGCGGGAACAAAATAGGAAACTGCCGTATGACGCAATTTCATTGTTAAAACAAGCTGGATTTGGTGCGGTCCGTGTACCCGTGGCTTTTGGCGGTGCAGGGGTTTCACAAAAACAGTTGTTTCAGTTGTTAATTGAATTGGCTAAGGCCGATTCTAATGTTGTACAGGCATTAAGAGGTCATTTTGCTTTTGTAGAAGACCGTTTAAATGCGCAAAAAACACAAGATCAAACAGTTTGGTTTAAACGCTTTCTGCAAGGCGATTTGGTCGGTAATGCTTGGACAGAAATCGGAAAAGTTGAAATTGGAGATGTTGTTACCCGAGTTACTGAAAATGCGCAAGGTCAGCTAAGGGTCAATGGTCAAAAATACTATTCTACCGGAACAATCTTTGCAGATTGGATCGATCTATTCGCTTTAGATGAAACAACGAATCAACATGTTATAGCCGCAGTTTCAACACATGACGATGGCATACAAGTATACGATGACTGGGATGGCTTTGGCCAAAAAACCACAGGCAGCGGCACACTGAATATTCAAGATGTTAGCATTGATCGTGATCATATTTTGCCGTTCGATCAGCGCTTTAAATATCAAACGGCGTTCTATCAGGTCGTGCATTTGGCAACGCTGGCAGGTATAGCACAAAATGCTTTGGACGTTTTCAGTAATGAAGTCCGTGAACGCACACGTATTTACAGCCATGGTAATGCTGATTTAGTTCGAGATGATGCACAAATTTTACAAGTGATTGGTAAGGCGTCGGCACAGTCTTATGCAGCTGAAGCAATTACACTTCGTGCAGCAGAAGCTTTGGATGTCGCATATTTAAGTCATTTTCAGTCTGATACCCAGTTGGATCAGCAAGCGAATGACCGTGCGGAGCTTGAATCCTCTAAAGGGCAAGTGGTCATATCAGAGTTGGTACTAAATTTAAGTAGTGAGTTGTTTAACGCCTTGGGCGCTTCAGCAAGCTCGACAACTAAACAGTTAGACCGCTTTTGGCGTAATGCTCGTGTAGTGTCATCGCATAATCCACTTATTTATAAACAGAAAGTCATTGGTGATTGGGAGATTAATCAAACGCCGCTACCATATGTATGGCAAATTGGTAATAGTCCAGCAGTTAAGCAACCTGTCATTGCTGCTTAATTAATATCTGAAGATGTTCACTGTGGATGAAAGTAGTCCATAGTGAATTCCTTGTGAAATTATTTTTAAGTTTAAACTTTGTTTTTTTTTGATTTTAAATGACGTTAATCAGCTATATGTAGGATGCAGTTCAATTGATAATCTGTTGAGATAGTCTGGTAAAATGCTATGTCTTGGTATATAGATGTGTTGTTTTAACCAAATATGACGGCAGGATAAACTAAAGTCTAAGGGTTAGTAAGACCATTTTTTTAATTTTAAATCACTCATAGATGGGTTTTCACCAACCTCTAATATTTGAGCTTGTTCTGCGCGCCAGTCCCCTAAAACGATACGTAGTTTGCCATGCACATCATGTATTTGGGGCCGGTGGGTATGTCCATGAATCAGTAGATCGGCTTGGTCTAAAGCTTTTTCTACAGCTTCAGCATTTACATCCATGATTTCATAAGATTTAACTTGCTTGGTTTCTGTACTTTTTTTGCGGAATCCATTGGCGATTTTTTGTCGAATGCTAAGCGGTAAGCTTTTTAAGAAACCTAAAAGCAAAGGATTACGAATCACTTTACGAAACTTTTGGTAAGACATATCATCGGTGCAAAGTAAATCCCCATGTTCGAGGCGAATTTTATAGTTGCTAATGTGGAGATAATCCACGTCTTGTAATAATTGACCGTGAAATTTATCTAAAAACTTTTGACCCAATGCAAAGTCACGATTACCTACTTGGAAATAAATTTGATTTCCCAAAGCAGTAAAATCTTTAAGCGCTGCAATGATTTCGTCTAACCATGGGGCAGTGAAGTCATCACCAATCCAAGCATTAAACCAATCACCTAAAATATACAGCTGGGTATGTTGAGTTTTGTATTGTTCTAACAAAGCTAAAAACCCCCGAACGAGTCGAGGGTGTTCAGGTGACAAATGTAAATCAGCGATAAACAGATAGGTCACGAATCTTTTCCTTATTCTAAAAATCCCTCCCAGCCTCCCTTTGGAAAAGGGAGGAGTTCCGACATTTATTTCATATTGAAACTCCCTCCTTTATTAAAGGAGGGTTGGGGAGAATTTAAAAATTATTCAGAAATGATTTTAGCTGATTCGATTACAACGTTCTCTAGAGGAACGTCTGCGTGGTAGCCACGGTTACCAGTACGAACGCTTTTGATTGCGTCAACAACGTCAAGACCTTCAACTACTTTACCAAATACTGCATAGCCCCAACCTTGCGCTGTTTTACCAGTGTGATTAAGGAAAGAGTTGTTTTTCACGTTAATGAAGAATTGAGCTGAAGCAGAGTGAGGTGCTTGAGTACGTGCCATAGCGATCGTACCAACATCATTGCTTAAACCGTTGTCAGCTTCGTTTTCAATAGAATCACGAGTTGTTTTTTCTTTGAAGTTTTCATCCATGCCGCCGCCTTGGATCATGAAACCATCAATAACACGGTGGAAAATCACGCCGTCATAGAAACCATCGCGAACATACTGTAAGAAGTTTTCAGCAGTTTTAGGTGCTTTTTCAGTGTTAAGCTCAAGAACAATACGACCTTTATTGGTGTTTAATTCGACTTGAGGAAAACTCATTGTGTAATCTCCTGTACATGGACATGAAAGCCATGGGTTTTTTGGTTGTGAGAAGCATAAGCAAACTGTAAACTACAAGGCAAGTAAAAACGTTACTTTCTTTGTTAAAAATAAAGAAAAGCGTTTTAATTATCCTAATTTTATCTTTATAGAAGTGATTTTATTACCATGAAGCCAAACGATGTTGTTTCATCCCTGCCTAACAATCCGACAACCAAGAACAATGCCCCTGTCGAAGCTGCGCAGCAGGAACAACAGCCAGGCTTAGATTTTGTACGTCAAGTCATTACAGATGATTTATCTGCAGGTCGTACCGAACAAGTTGTAACACGTTTTCCACCAGAGCCAAATGGCTACCTACATATTGGTCATGTAAAAGCTATTTGCCTAAACTTTGGTATTGCTCAAGAATTCGCAGGTCTATGTAACCTCCGTTTTGACGATACAAACCCGGATGCCGAAGAGCAAGAGTATGTAGACGGTATTGCCAATGACGTCAAATGGCTAGGTTTTGAGTGGAATGGCGAGCCACGTTATGCATCGAGCTATTTTGATCAGCTTTACGCTTGGGCAGTTCAATTGATTGAACAAGGTGATGCTTATGTGGATTTGCAAAGCCCTGAAGAAATCAAACTGAACCGTGGTAATTTTGTTGAGCCGGGTAAAAACTCGCCGCAACGTGATGCTAGCGTAGAAGAAAACTTAGCGCGTTTTGAACAAATGCGTAATGGTGAGTTGGGAGAAGGTCAGGCAGTACTACGTGCCAAAATTGACATGACTTCACCTAACATTCATATGCGTGATCCTATTTTGTATCGTATTTTGCATTCTGAACATCACCAAACTGGTGATAAATGGAAAATGTACCCAATGTACGATTATGCGCATCCATTATCAGATGCCATTGAAGGAGTTACGCATTCACTGTGTACACTTGAGTTTGTTGATCACCGTCCATTCTATGACTGGGTTGTCGAGAAAGTTAAATCACCATCTGTACCACGTCAGTACGAATCAAGCCGCTTAAATGTGGATTACACCATTACCTCTAAGCGTAAATTACGTAAATTGGTTGAAGGTGGTTTTGTGAATGGTTGGGATGACCCGCGTATGCCGACCGTTGTAGGTATGCGCCGTCGCGGCTTTACTCCAGAAGGTCTGCGTGACTTCTGTAAACGTGTCGGTGTAACAAAAGTCGATGGCAGTATCGTGGATGTTGCAATGCTTGAATACTGCATCCGTCAGTCTTTAGAAAATACTGCTTCGCGTGGTATGGCAGTGTTGAATCCACTCAAAGTGACTTTAACTAACTTGCCTGAAGCAATGGATTTGGTACATGCACGTCATCCAAACGTTGACATGGGTGACCGTATCATTCCGTTGACTCAAGACATTTACATCGACCGTAAAGACTTTGAAGAAGTTGCACCTAAAGGCTTTAAACGTCTGATTCCGGGCGGTGAAGTGCGTTTACGTCATGCGTATGTCATTAAGTGTGATGAAGTGATTAAAGACGAGAACGGTGAAGTGATTGAATTGAAATGTTCAATCGACCCTGAAACTTTAGGTAAAAACCCTGAAGGCCGTAAAGTGAAAGGTGTTGTACATTGGGTTTCTGCAAGCAAGGGTATTGCAGCGGAAGTTCGTATCTACGACCGTTTATTCACTGAATCAGACCCTGAAGTGGGTGATGACTTCCTTGCAAACTTAAATCCAGAATCACTTAAAGTGGTTCAAGCGGTCATTGAGCCTGCATTGGCAGAAGCAAAACCTGAAGATCGTTTCCAATTTGAACGTGAAGGTTACTTTGTTGCAGATCAGTTTGATCATACAGCTGAAAAACCAGTGTTTAACCGCATCTTAGATTTGAAAGACAGTTTTAAACCGGGTAAATAAAATCTTAGTTTTTAAAGGGATTCATCTTTGAATCCCCAATAGGTTAAGATCAAGTAGGTTAAGATTAAGCTCAACTTCGGTTGGGCTTTTTTCATTGTTGAGATGGTTCATTAAGGCAGTACAGAGGGGAAATAAGTGATCATTCGAAATAAAAATAATAGCTTTAAACTTTTATTTGCATGGCATGGCACGATACTCCCAAAAGTCATGCCTGCGTTGGCTGTCGTCGTGAGTTTGTCGGCGATTTTGGTGTATCTTAGCGCTGCACATTACCTGAATACGCCCGAAGTTCCAGCCATCGGGTTTACTATCTTTGGGGTAATTCTGTCGATTTTTTTGAGCTTTCGAAATACTGCCTGTTATGACCGTTGGTGGGAAGGTCGCAAGCTTTAGGGCACATTGATTGCCAATACACGCCACATGATTCGGGATAGTCATGTACTTGAAGATGAGCAAAGAACCGTGTTGATGTACCGCATCATGCTGTTTTGCAATTTGTTACGTGATCGCTTACGCTATGAATCACAAGATATTGTACATTTTAAATACGGTGCAGCTTTAACGGAGCAGCAATGGCAGCAATGCCGAGACAATATCAATGTACCACAGTATTTACTTGAAATTATTCAAAAAGATTTAGTCAAAGCCTATAAGCAAGGTCAGATTACAGACATTATCTACAGCACGCTTACACGTCATACCGTAGCGATGGGTGATATCCATGCAGGCTGTGACCGTATTATGACCACGCCATTGCCATTTTCCTATTCGGTGCTTTTACATCGCGCGGTGTATTCATTTTGTCTGATTTTGCCGTTTAGCCTAGAGGCCAGTTTAGGGATTTGGACACCTGTTATTGTGGCTTTGATTGCATATTTATTTTTAGGTTTGGATGCGTTAAGTGCAGAACTGGAAGAGCCTTTTGGCTTGCAGGAAAATGATTTGCCGCTGGACTCGATTGTACGAAACATTGAGCGTGAAATGTATAGCAGCTTAGAAGTTGAACTTCCGCCGCTGATTAAGACTTTTAACAGTAATTTAAGATAAATTCTTGGCCTAATTTTCAGATAAATTAGGCGATACATACCACGCATATTGATGCTGAAAAAAATCGTCCAAGTGTTGCATAAAGGCCTGTACTTTAGGCGGAACAAAATGTCGATGCGGAATTACCACATAGATTGCTGTGCTTTGAACAGGGATTGCTGGTAGAACTTGGACAAGTCGGCCAGAGAGTAGATCGTCCTCCACATGCCAAATAGAGTGGTTTGAGATGCCTAAACCTGCAAGTGCTGCTTGGTGTACGCCTTCACCTGAGTTGATATGAACTTGTCCTGAAACAGGTATATTTATGTTGTGTTGATCTTGGACGAATGTCCAAAGCTGCGAAACACCCTTAGGGTATTTCTGTAAAATGCATTGGTGTATAGAGAGCTCTTCTAGGGAGTGAGGTTCGCCATGTTGTTCGATATAGCTAGGCGAGGCACACAAAATACGACGGTTTAAGCTGAGCGGTTTAGCAATCAGTGATGAGTCTTCTAACTATCCAATACGTATCGCAACGTCGATACCTGCGGAGACCAAATCTAAATTTTGATCGGTCTGTTCAATATCCAAAGTCAATGTTGGATGCAACTTGGCAAAGGCTGCAAATACTGGCCCTAAAATACGATTTCCAAAAACTTCTGAACAGGTGATTTTTAATACGCCGCTGAGTTGTTGTGGTTCAGGCTGAAATTGGCTCAGGAGAGAATTAAATTGTTCGAATAAGGGAAAACCTTGCTGCAATAAAACAGCACCTTCCTGTGTTAAATGTAGCTGCCGTATAGTGCGATGAAATAAGCGCAGCCCTAAACTTTGTTCAAGTCTGTGTAGACGGCTACTAGCGACAGAAACAGAGAGATTGGCTTCTTTAGCGGCTTGACTGATTGAACCCAGTATCGCCATTCGTGTGAATAAGTCGAAATCTTCAGTTAGCATTATCAATATAATCAAGAAAGTCTTTCTTGATATTCAGGGTTTTTCTGATAAATATCTGTGCCTATTCTGTGTATAAATCAAACACAGGAATTCACCATGAACTATCACAATCTAGGGCAATCTGGCTTACAAGTTTCAGAGTTCGGCTTTGGTGCAGGTACATTTGGCGGGCAAGGCCAAATTTTCTCTGCATGGGGGCAAGCGAGCTTAAATGATGCTCAGCGCATGATTGATCTGTGTATTGATCAAGGCGTGAATTATTTCGATACCGCAGATGCTTATTCAAATGGTGCCTCAGAGCAGATGCTCGGTGCATTACTTCAATCAAAACGCCAAGAGGTGATTATTTCCAGCAAAGTGGGTATTCGCTTACAAGAGGGAATCAATCAAGGTGGATATTCTAGAAACTATCTAATACAAGCTGTGGAAGCGAGTTTAAAGCGTTTAGGCACGGATTATATTGATGTGCTGCAACTGCATCAGTTTGATAGCACGACGCCACTTGAACAGCTGATGCGCAATTTAGATGACTTGGTACGTAGTGGAAAAATTCGCTATATCGGTGCATCGAATTTTTCAGGCTGGCAGCTTATGAAAGCACAATCGATTGCCCAACAGCAGGGCTATGAAAAGCTAAGTGTGCATCAAGTCTATTATTCTTTGATTGGACGTGACTATGAATGGGAGTTGATGCCTGCGCAGCATGATCAACAGATTGGTGCAGTGGTTTGGAGTCCGCTGGGCTGGGGGAGATTAACAGGGAAATTTGATCGTGAGCACGCGATTCCAAAGCAAAGCCGGCTGCATGAAACAGCACAATTCGCACCGCCAGTTCAACACGAGAAGTTATATGCGGTGTTAGATGTAATGCAAGAAATAGCCATGGAAACAGGGCACTCTATCCCGCAGATTGCATTGAATTGGCTGAAAACCAGACCGACTGTGTCTAGTATTTTGATAGGCGCACGTAATGAACAGCAACTGTTGGATAACCTTGCGGCGAAAGATTGGTCGTTAAGCGTAGAGCAGTTAGCCCGATTAGACGCAGTCAGTGCAGTGTATCCACCTTATCCATACTATCCCTATTGGAATGGGCAATTTACAGAGAAGAATCCCACGCTAGTGACATCAGCATTTATTACAGAACATACAGCATAATAGGGCAATAACAATTCAGTGGTAGGCAATGATCAGTTCTCTGTGCTATCACTGAATAAAATTAAAATACTGTAGGAATGCTGATGAGTGTCGTGATTGAAACCCAGATGTTAATTCGTAAGTCCATCAATATCGTATTTAATGCTTTTGTTGATCCTTTAATAACACAGCATTTTTGGTTTAGTGCATCGAGTGGCTATCTAGAAGAAGGTAAAACCGTGCAATGGACTTGGCAGAAATATAATGCAGTCGCCGATGTAGACGTGCTGAGTATTAAGGAAAACAAATTAATTCAAATACAGTGGGGAGAACCAAAAACTCAAGTCGATTTTATTTTTGAGCAGATTAGCCCGATGGAAACCTACGTTCGTATCAAACATTCAAAGATTCCTCTGCAAGGTCAGGCATTAATTGATTTTATTATCGATAGTACAGGTGGTTTTACAACGGTTTTGGATGCAGCCAAAATTTATTTAGAACATGGCCTGCAAAGCAATTTGGTTGAAGATAAATTTCCACCTTTTAGCAATGCGAACTTTTAGCAATGTGAAGAGTGACCAAAATTAAGCATGACATCTGATACGCCGTAAGGAAAAGCTTGTGTATTAGCGCAGTATTTCTAAGCAATGTGCTGATGTATTGAAATTTGATAAAGCCACGGTTCAATGCTGCTGCAGTGAATTAACGATTTTTATGTTCTTCACGCTTTAAATAGGTATAAACCGGCATCTGCATTTTGGCTTTTTCGCGCAGTTTCTTTTTGATATAGAACACCAGTGCAAAGCAAGTAGTGGTCACGGTCAGCATCATACTGCTCATAAAACTCATCAGAGAACTGACATAGCCAATCGTGGTGAGTCGGTTCATCATACGGAACACTTGAGGACTACTTTCAACGCCGGTAATAGCCCATGTGCATAAGTGTTCACAGTTATTAATAATCAGATGATAGTTGTTTTCATGCATGCGAGAGCGCATACGACGCACCACTTTACGACCTTTAAATTTTGGATTGCTATATGACTGAACGATAATTTTTTTGCCGTGGCTGAATTTTTCGATCGAAGTCATTTCAATTGGATGTTTTTTGAAAAGGTGTGCAAAACCAGAGTAGTGAATGACTCTACCGCGGCCGGCATATATGCCATGATGGCTATAACCGAAGTGTTTAACAATAAGATGTGTTCCAAGAGGAAAACCATCTTTCTGCACGTGCATGAATTTACCAGTCCTACTTTAAATCCGAATTATTTTTAAAGATTAGTCTACTTTTAATCTGTGAATTAATCGACTATTTTAGCGATGATTTAGCTAAAATTTGTTCGATTTTTAACGCACGCTATGGATAGGGTCATGCTTCGACTTCAATCAACCTCAATGTTTAAAAAAATGCGCTTTATGATGCTGCTCGGTCTGATTTTCTCACCGACTATTTCCTATGCCAATATTCAAGCGAAACGTGTCAGTCAGCCCATTGCCGTGGATGTGGTTGAAATTTCGGATCTGAGTCAACTGAAGCTCTATTTATATAATGCAGAGCAGCAGCCATATCGAGACTTACAGCGTTTAAAGCAGGCATTAGCGCGTAAATGTAATACGATGAACTTCGCAATGAATGCAGGGATGTATCATGCAGATTTAGCGCCTGTTGGTCTTTACGTTGAAAATGGGCTGCAGAAAAAAGCCTTGAATCGTGCAACACGAGGCTTTGGCAATTTCTTAATTCAGCCGAATGGTGTTCTAGCATGGAATGACAAGCAAGCGGTGATATTAACTACACAAAAATATGCTTCCACAAATTTTAATGCACGTTATGCGACGCAGTCAGGCCCGATGCTAGTGGTAGATGGAAAAATCAATTCAAACTTTATCCCACAGTCAGATTCATTGAAAATCCGCAATGGTGTGGGGATCAAAAACGGTAAGTTGTATTTTGTGATCAGTCGTGAAGGCGTGTCGTTTTATGCATTTGCACAATATTTTAAGCAGCAATTATCGATTAACAATGCCTTGTATTTAGATGGATCTGTGTCTAGTGCAGATATTCAAGCATTGAATAGACATGATTCAAGTTTGAAAGCTTTAGGGCCAATTGTAGCGTATACAACAGCATTTCAATGCAAACAATAAAAGCCCGAATGGTCGGGCTTCATGTATACAGTCTTTAGATTGATAGCAACTACTGTTTATTTGCCGACTAAACCTAAAAAGGTACTTTGGGTTTGGCACATTTGAATGGCTTGTTCTTTAGATTGTTGCTTGATACTTTCTTCAAACTGTTTTTTCTGTTCTTTGATTTGCTCTTCGTTTAAGCCCATTTGTTTCGATAAGGCTTCGAGTTTATCCCAAGATTCTTCGCATTCTTTGGGAATTTGGCTACAAGCACTTAGACTAAGTATGCAGCAGGCGATTAGGCAAATTGTTAATTTATTCATGTTCATTCCTTTAGTTTTTATATCAATGCTGTTTAGAGGTCTTCGGCATCATATTTGATGCAATATTAGGTTTTATTGTCGTGTGTTTAAAAATTAGACATCACTGAGTTGCCTTGGAGCATAGCATAAAAGCTGTAAATAGCGATGTGGCCAATCCACAAAACCTAATCTGTAAATAAGCGGCATCATTATGATTATTTTAAAAATGAAAAAGGCACTCTGTAAATAGAATGCCTTGTTTGAACACTGAATGTTCAGACTCTACTGTAGAGGTAGATGCTGGATTTCATTTAATTCCTTACGGCTATAACCGCGCGAAGCGAGCACTTTTTTAATACCGAGGATAACATCTTCATCTGTTGCCTTTGTAAGAGCAGCAATAAGCTGTTCATTGGTTTTACAAGAGCAATCATTTTCAACACAGGCAATTTGATTCTTATGCCCGTTTTGCTGTTCATTAGCGAACAACTTATGCCAAAAACTCATAGAGCCTTCATTTGCGACCTAACATAGGACGAAATATAACCAATCCAATAAATAAAGCAAGACTACTAAAGTGAAATTTTAGCCAGTTGAATGATCATTTTTTCGATTGGACTTTTAGAATCTTTGCTTAATTGATATAGAAAGGTATCCATTACACCGCATGTGGCGAGAATATAAAGCTTTTTTAGTATATAAAAAAGGAGCTTTTAGAAAGCTCCTTTTATGACAACAACATGACTTGAAATAATTTGTTTAAATCTTCTCAAGAAACACACCAGACTCTACATGGTGTGTATAAGGGAACTGATCAAACAAGGCAAATTTGCTGATTTTATGCGTTTGTGAAAGTAGTTTGAGATTGTCATGCAAAGTATCTGGGTTGCATGAAATATAGATAATGCGTTCAAAACGTTGCAACAGTTTTAGTGTTTCATCATCGATACCTGCACGCGGTGGATCGACAAATACCGTATCGAAGTAATAGCTTGAAATTTCAATTTCGGCTTCTTCAAGGCGGCGGAATGTACGTTCAGCATTGAAGGCTTGGGTAAACTCTTCAGCAGATAGACGAGCTACTTGGATATTATCAATGCCATTTTGCTCAATATTCCACTGTGCTGCATAGACTGAAGACTTAGCTAATTCTGTTGCTAAAACGCGATTAAAGCGTGTAGAAAGAGGCAGTGTGAAATTACCATTACCACAGTAGAGCTCAAGTAAGTCTTTGTCTGAGTGATCGGCAGCCTGACACGCCCATTCCAGCATTTTTTGACACACGCCAGCATTGGGCTGAGTGAAACTACTTTCAATTTGTTTGTACTGATATTTACGGTCAAATACTTGGAGTTCTTCAACCACATAGTCATCAGTTAAAATCACACGCTGACCACGACTACGACCATAAATCTTGATATTGAGCTTGTCAGACAGGGCTTTGGCAGCAATTTCCCATTCAGCATTGAGCGGGCAACGGTAAACCAATGAAACCAGCATTTCACCTTTCAGGGTTGCTAAGAAATGAACCTCAAATAAACGGCTCGATAAGATCTCTTGTGCCTTGAGTTCATTTAATAATATTGGCATTAAGTCATTAATGCTTTTATCTGCAATAGGGAAATCTTTAATTTCTACAACTTGTTTTTCATTGTCTGCATTGCGTTCAAACATTGCATAGAACATATCATTTTCAGTATGCCAAATTCGGAATTCCGCTCGCATACGAAAGTTTTGTTCAGCAGAAGGAAAAACTTCTAAAGAGGGAGGGTTGTATTCTGAAAATTGAGCCGTAATGCGGGCAACTTTGGCATCAAGTTGTTGCTGATAAGTTGAAGTCATATGCAGTAAAAAATCGCAAACATATTAAAAAAAGTCATGTTAGCAAAATTCACCTTATAAGACTAAATTAATTCCACTTTTGGCTGTATTTATCTGTAGAGAAGATGAATCTGAATACGCTAAACAGAACTTTTATCGAGGGGAAGTTAAAAAAACGCTCAATCTTTATGGAACATTCATAAAGATTGAGCTAAGTGAGGAACTGATTAGTTGGAGTTCATTCCAACATTTAATTCATCGTCATTAAGCTGGCATTACCACCGGCTGCCGCAGTATTGACACTGATTGCACGCTCAATCACGAAACGTTCTACAGGGATGTCATATTGGCCTGAAGCTAAATGCGTAATGCCAATAATTGCACCTTCACGAGACGCGATGACTTGTTGAATTTTTAATAACTCAGCTTTTTCACCATGGTGTAAAACTGCATCAAAATTGCCATGATAAATATCCGTGATCACTTTAAATTGGTCCACGAGGATTTTCGGCATACTATTTAAGTGTTTCAACACAAAAGTATTGTCTGCAAGTACCACAGGCTGACTACCTACCGATAAAATCGCAGCAATTTGATTCAGTTGATCTGCATCATTATTAGCCAATGAAAGCACACCTTTACGTGCCAAAATGGCATATTGGTTGTTTTCACCGGTTGGGCCTTGTAGCTCAAAACTTTGTCCAGCGGCTATGGCCTGCGGTGCTTGAATCGCAATGCCTGAAAAATGCTGCTTCGCCCAAGTGTTAAAAGCTTCATATGCAGGGAAATGTGCAGCTTGTGTTTCTGCCTGAGCCGCATAAGGTGTAGCCAATTTTTTCTCAGAAACTTGATGCATTAAACGGTAAAGATATAATGGACCGCCAGCTTTTGGACCTGTACCTGATAAGCCTTCGCCGCCAAAAGGTTGTACACCTACTACTGCACCTACAATATTACGGTTAATGTACAAGTTGCCGACTTCTGCATGACCGATGACTTTTTGAATCGTGTCATCAATACGTGTATGCAAGCCCATGGTTAAACCATAACCTTTGGCATTAATTTGTGTTAATAGGTTTTCAATCTCACCATATTTGTAGGTAATTAAATGCAATACTGGCCCAAAAACTTCGCGTTCTAAATCATTTAAATTTGGCAGTTCAATCAAAGTTGGTGCAACGAAAGTTCCCGTACTTAAGGCATTGCCATCAACATTAAACATGATTTGATGTACTGGATAGCCTTTGCTACGCATCTTCTCAATATGTTTTTCAATATTTTGCTGTGCTTCAAGGTCGATCACTGGGCCAATGTCAGTTGCTAAAAGTGTAGGATTTCCGACACGAAGTTGCTTCATCGCACCTTGTAACATGGTACGGACAACGTCCACATTATCTTCTTGTACACAGAGAATACGTAGGGCAGAACAGCGTTGACCTGCACTGTCATAGGCAGAATTAACGACATCTAATACCACTTGTTCTGTCAATGCTGATGAGTCAACAATCATGGCATTTTGACCGCCAGTTTCAGCAATCAATACCACGCTTTCGCCAAATTGGTTTAAGCGCTGTGCCACGGTTTTTTGCAAGATACGTGCGACTTCCGTTGAGCCAGTAAACATGATGCCTTGGACACGTGAGTCCGCGCTGAGTTTGGCACCAATGATTTCGCCACGGCCAGGAAGGAGTTGCAATACATCAAACGGAACACCTGCTTCCCATAAAATATGTACAGCTTGAGCAGCAATCAGAGGCGTTTGTTCAGCAGGCTTGGCAATCACGGTATTACCTGCAACCAAGGCTGCAGCAATTTGACCTGTGAAAATAGCAAGCGGGAAGTTCCATGGGCTAATGCACAGCACAGTACCTAGGGGTTCAATTTGCGTATTCTCTGCTAGATCAATTATTTGAGCTGCATAATAACGTAGGAAATCTACAGCTTCACGGACTTCAGCAATAGCATTGGCATAAGTTTTACCACTTTCACGTGACAACAACACCATCAGAGATTGCAATTGTGCTTCCATCAAATCCGCCGCACGGTTTAAGCATGCTGCACGCTGATCTTTGTCTAAAGTTTTCCATGAACCTTGGGCATTTACCGCATTATTGAGAGCGATTTCCGCTTGTTCTAAACTGGCTTCGCTGACACTACCGACCACATCACTACGGTTTGCAGGGTTTGTAATGTTGATACTTGCAGTATGAATTTCTTCTAAATTAGCGCCCATTGCACTAGCATGCCACTGGGTATGTGCATACTGTACTGCCGTGGTATTGAGCTGAGATAAGTCGCGATCATTGGCTAAATCGAGTCCTTTTGAGTTCCGACGTTCTGTGCCATACAAATCTTGCGGAAATGGGATAGAGGGATGCTTAGCTCCAGTGATACCTTCTTTTTCAGCCGTCGCTAATATCGTCTGTCTTGGATTTTCAATTAAATCTTCAATTTTTAAATTTTTATCTGCAATACGGTTGACGAAAGAGGTATTCGCACCATTTTCCAGTAAACGTCGAACTAAATAGGCCAATAAGGTTTCATGGTTACCCACCGGTGCATAAATACGACATGGCACACCCAGTTTGTTGTCAGATTTCGAACCCACCACTTGTTCATAGAGGGGTTCACCCATGCCGTGAAGGCACTGAAATTCATACTGGCCTGGATAGTAAAGCTCTGGCTGTGCTAGTTGGTAAATCGTAGCTACGGTTTGCGCATTGTGTGTTGCAAACTGAGGATAAATTTGCTCAGGTGCTGCCAAGAGCTTTTTAGCACATGCAATATAAGACAGGTCGGTATGAACTTTGCGCGTAAATACAGGATAGTCACTCATACCTTCAATTTGCGCTTTCTTAATTTCGCTGTCCCAGTATGCACCTTTCACTAAGCGGATCATTAAACGTTTTTGGCTACGCTTAGCGAGGTCAATAATATGGTCGACCACATAGAAACAGCGTTTTTGGTAGGCTTGAATCACAAATCCAATACCTTTCCAGTCCGCTAATTTAGGCTCAAAACACAGGCGTTCGAGTAGTTCCAAAGAAATTTCTAAACGGTCAGTTTCTTCAGCATCAATGTTTAAACCAATATTGTAATGCTTAGCTAATACAGCAAGTTCTAGCACTTTGCCATACAGTTCATTATGCACACGGTCGATCTGTGAACGTTGGTAGCGTGGGTGTAGGGCAGACAATTTGATCGAAATACCTGCGCCGTTATAAACATCCTTTCCTTCAGAAGCTTGACCAATCGCGTGGATCGCATCGGTATAGTCTTGATAATAACGTTCTGCATCAGGTTCAGTTAATGCTGCTTCACCTAACATGTCATATGAATAGCGGAAGCCTTTGTCTTCTAATACTTCTGCATGTTTAAGCGCTTCATTGATGGTTTCACCTGTAACAAACTGTTCGCCCATCATACGCATAGCCACGTCGACAGCTTTACGGATAATGCCACGTCCACTGCGTGCTAAAATACCGGTGAGTAGGGTAGACAGACTTTTTTGTTGAGGGGTTTCCATTAGTTTTCCCGTCAGCATTAATCCCCAAGCAGCAGCATTTACGAACATGAGGCTACTTTGGCCAACATGATCTTTCCAGTTACCTTGGTTGATTTTATCTTTGATCAGTAAATCACGTGTTGCTTTGTCTGGAATACGGAGTAGCGCTTCAGCTAAACACATGAGCGCGATGCCTTCCTGAGAAGACAATGAAAACTCTTGTAGCAAGCCTTGTACAATGCCTGCTTTACCTGTACCGCTTTTACGTTCACGTAATGAATGGGCTAAGTCAAAAGCCAATTGTTGAATTTGATCGCTGATCGGGGAAGGGATTTCACTGTGTGCTAATAAGTTTTCAATGCACTCAGTTTCAGCACGACGCCATGCTGTATTAATCAATTGTTCAAAGCTATTCTTGTCTTTAAATTCAGTGATGTAGTCATCGCTTCCCGTGACTTCAAATACTTTTCCATTCATGTTTCAATTTTCCGTGTCAAAGTTCTATGACGAGCAAATAAATCTTGAGCTTGATCCTTTATTTAATTTATCATCACAGAATATTTAGCGAATAACTCACTATAGTTTTAATAATATTTAGAGAAAAATTCAGATGACTAGCCCATATTTGAGCTTAGACCGTATAGATATTCGAATTTTAGAGCTGCTGCAAGACGACGGAAAATTGTCCAATATTAAGCTTGCAGAAATGGTAAATTTATCACCCACTGCGGCGTTGGCACGTGTGCAAAAATTATCGAAAGAAGGCTTTATTTTAGGCTATGAAGCACGTTTAAATCCGGTCTTACTCAACAATGGATTTGTGGTTTTTGTGGAGATTTTACTAGATAAAACTACGCCCAATGTATTGGAAGATTTTTCGGATGCAGTGCGTCAAATTCCAGAAATCGTAGAATGTCATATGATCAGCGGTGGTTTTGATTTTGTAGTGAAAATACGCTGTGCAAATATGGAAGAATTTAGAAAAATTTCAGGGCAGGTGCTTTGGCAGCTACCCGGCATCAAGGAAACGCGCAGTTATCCTGTGATGGAAGTAATCAAAGAAAGTATGCAAATTAAGCTGAAACCTGCGGCTCGGCCGAAGTAGCTAATCATCAATAATCGAGTATAAAAAAGGGGCATTTAGCCCCTTTTTAGTGTCAAAAATTTTAGATTTCAGACATTTCTTTTTGATATTGCGCTTCGGCCTTTTCAAAGCGTTCAACCACATCCGCCTCTGGTGCTTTGCCCAATAAGCTCACCACAACGATACTGATCGCAGAGAAAATAAAGCCTGGAATGATTTCGTATAAACCAAGGTGGCCTAAGTAGTTTTTCCACACGATGACAGTCACAGCACCCACGATCATGCCAATGATTGCTCCGTTAAGCGTCATGCGTTTCCACAGCAATGAAAGAATAATCAGCGGGCCAAATGCAGCACCGAAACCTGCCCATGCATAAGCCACTAAGCCTAAAACTTTACTTGCAGGGTTCATTGCAAAGGTGATTGCGAATACGGCAATTGCCAAAACCATCGCACGTCCAATCCAAACCAATTCTTTTTGCGATGCGTTTTTACGAATAAATCCTTTGTACAAATCTTCTGTCAAGGTTGTTGAACACACCAATAACTGACAGCTAAGTGTGCTCATCACCGCAGCTAAAATTGCGGCTAAAATAATCCCTGCAATCCACGGATTGAATAGAATTTTAGTCAATTCCATAAATACTGTTTCAGGGTTGGCATTAACGACGTTTGCTAGTTCTGGGTGAACTTGGAAGTAAGCAATGCCGATATAACCCGCAGCTACAGCACCGCCTAGACACAGGATCATCCATGTCATACCAATGCGACGTGCATTCGGAATGGATTTAACAGAATCGGCTGCCATAAAGCGAACCAAAATATGCGGTTGACCAAAATAGCCTAAGCCCCACGCCATGCTGGATAAAATCGCAACTGTGCTTAAACCTTCAAATAAATTAGAAGCTTGTGGACGAGCTGTTTCCAAAATAGCAGCAAGATTTTGACTATTATCACCTAAAGCAAGGTAGGTGATAATCGGTGTGAGCAGCAGTGCAAAGATCATCAGACCCGCTTGGAAAGTATCAGTCCAACTAATCGCTAAAAATCCACCAATGCAGACATAACTGATGGTTGCAATTGCACCAATCCACAGTGCTGTTGTGTAGTTCCAACCGAATAAACTTTCGAAAAGTCGTGCGCCAGCCACCATGCCAGAAGCACAGTAAATCGCAAAGAACACTAAAATCACTACAGCTGAAATGATACGTAAAATCTTTTTACGGTCTGCAAAACGGCTCGTGAAATAATCGGGCAGGGTCAGGGCATTATTTTGATATTCGGTATGAACACGCAAGCGACCAGCAACGATCAACCAGTTCAACCAAGCACCGATAATTAAGCCGATTGCAATCCAAGCTTCGGAAAGACCAGATAGATAAATTGCACCAGGGAGACCCATGAGTAGCCAACCACTCATGTCGGATGCACCTGCTGAAAGTGCAGTCACAACACTTCCTAAACTTCGTCCACCTAAAATGTATTCGTCAAAGTTATGCGTAGCTTTGTAGGCATACAAACCAATGGCAAGCATTGCAAGAATATAAAAAATAAAGGTGACTAATGTCGGGTTTAAATGGCTCATAGGCGGTTCATCCTTAATGAAAGCAAATCATCTCTGTCCTAGATGAAAATTTGTACTTCTGTCGTAAGTCGCAGATTCAAGCACAATTTAAAAATTACACTCTGTAACCTTTAAGCATATTTTATGTATGTTTTGCGTAAATGATATTTTTTTCTTATTACAAATCGAATTTTTTATTGTGCTGCTGAAATGTTGTCCAGACGGGAATTTAAATTTTGAAATGTAAATCTACTTAAGACTTTTCATCACAAAAAGAGAACTAATGAAATTAGGTAAAAATTACACAATGTTACATGGTGAACAAGAAATGTGCATTTGAAATATTTGGTTGCAAATGTGCATCACATCATCTGTAGTGAGATGATTTGAACAGGTCGAATATGAGGTATGCACAGTCTTGGTGCGTAATTAGAGGGAATGCGCAGTGACAACGGTTCAAATGGAAAAAACGAGAATAGAGCATGATTTATTGGGGGATAAAGCAGTCCCGCAGTCATGTTATTACGGTATACATACATTGCGTGCCATCGAAAACTTTCAAATATCAAAGCAGCATGTCGGACAAAATTTAAACTTTGTACGCGCTATTGCTCGGGTAAAAAAAGCGTCAGCAGAAACCAATTATCAATTTAACTTAATACAAGATGATATTCGCCAAGCGATTCAGCAGGCGTGCGATGGATTGATTGATCATCCTGAACAATGGGCAGATTCATTTCCAATTGATATTTATCAAGGTGGAGCAGGCACTTCTATTAACATGAATGCCAATGAAGTCATTGCCAATATTGCCCTTGAGTTGCTCGGAGATGCTAAAGGCAGTTATCAACGGATTCATCCCAACGATCATGTTAATAAGTCACAATCCACCAATGATGTCTATCCAACAGCGCTGCGTCTAGCAACATTTAGCGCTTTTGATGCTTTATTTGTGGTTTTAAATCAGCTAATTGGAAGCTTACATATTAAAGCCGATGAGTTTAAACATGTCATCAAAATGGGGCGTACACAGTTACAAGATGCTGTTCCGATGACTTTGGGGCAAGAGTTCCGAGCATTTGCAACATTATTAAAAGAAGATTTGAAGTTGATTGAGCAAAATCGACAGCTTCTATTGGAAATTAATTTAGGTGCGACGGCAATTGGCACTGGCGTGAATTCTCCTGCGGGTTATGCAGGCAAGGCCGTTGAAAATCTAGCTCATTTGACCGGTCTAAAATTGCAAGGTGCAGAAGACTATGTCGAAGCAACCAGCGATTGTGGCGTATTTATTTTATTATCAAGTTGCTTAAAACGTTTAGCTGTCAAACTTTCTAAAATCTGTAATGACTTACGTCTTTTAAGTTCGGGGCCACGAACAGGTTTAGCGGAAATTCGTTTACCTGAGTTACAAGCAGGTTCGTCGATCATGCCTGCAAAGGTCAATCCCGTGATCCCAGAAGTGGTCAACCAAATTGCATTTCGAGTGATGGGTAATGATTTAACCATAACTTTAGCCGCAGAAGCAGGGCAATTACAATTAAATGTCATGGAGCCGGTGATTGCATTGTCCATGAATGAATCGATTGAGCTTTTGGTGAATGCAGTAAAAACATTAGACAGCAAATGTATTCAAGGGATTCAGGCAAATGAGCAAGCATGTTTTGATGCAGTGATGCGTAGTGTAGGAATCGTGACCTTACTCGATCCATATTTAGGTCATGCAAAATGTGATGAAATCGGTAAGCAATGTATTGCCGAAAATAAAACCATTCGCCAAGTGGTATTAGAGCAAGAGCTGTTAACTGAAAGTCAATTGGATGAAATTTTCTCGATTGAAAATTTAGTTTCTGAAGTGACACCATTTAGTATGCCACTCGCTCAAGTGAGTTAAATGCTTATTTAAGACTTTTAAATAGCCCCATGATGAGTAAATGACGAAGGTTAATCCTTCGTTTTTTATTTGAAGAAATTAGTGGTAAATATAGAGAACTAAACTAATGACAGTCATGTATTAAGTATCCATTAGAAACCTAATTTCTAAAAGAAAGTATTAGGTTGAGAATAAAACGCTATATTTGCTTAGGATTGTAATTATTGTTCTATATATAGTCATGAAGGTTTGGATGAAAAATTTAGTGCATAGATAAAGTCAGAAAAGCTTTAACTTGCCCAAAAAAGGACGTAATCGAAGTACAATAGGTTTTTTATCATGTTGTAGATAGTCAGATGTTTAATAAGTTAGTCGATTTATTCAAAGGCGCTAAAGAGTCGCCTGAGCAACTTTACTTAGAACAACACCACATTCAATATGATGAAACACAGGGCTATATCATTGAAGGCGTAGTTTTAAATACATTGTCTGAACGTATGGAATATCTGTCGAATAGAAAAATGACAAATTTCGATGATTTAAAACAGCTCTATGCGACTGCAATGATTATCAATGAAAAAATAGACTTGGAAATTGCAAATCAACGCTTTGTTGCACGATTAGGCAATACTGAAGAAAATCTGTTGCAATTTAAACATTATGTCAAACTATTGAATGATTATTATCGTCAATTCATCCGTGATCGTAAGTAAGTGAATGGACTGCAGTGTTTGAGTTTGATGTGTGCGTTAAGGGTACTCATCAATAGAAAATACAATCACAAATCCACATTGGTTAAAACACTGTATATAGTTGCTTAAATCTCGGAATGTAAAAAGCATCGTGTTAATATGATCACCAAGTGATTAAAACATTAAAAGCTATTTACATCATGTTCCAGCAAGAAATTTCACAACTCAATCTTAAACAGCTTAAAGCTGGCGAAAAGCGGTGGGTCGGAAACTTACAAGGCTCATCTGCTGCATTATTATTTAAAGAAATTAGCAAACAATCGAAACAGTTGTTTGTGATTGTAGCACGTAATAATCAGCATCTCGGGCAGTTAGAAAGTGAGCTGGAATTTTACGGAATCAAGCCAACTATTTTCCCTGATTGGGAAATTTTACCTTATGACCGCCTATCGCCACATCAAGACATCGTTTCTGAGCGCTTGGCGATTTTGTCTAATATGCCACAGCAAGGCGTGTTGTTGGTTTCGGCAACAACCTTGGCGCAGCGAGTTGCGCCTGCATCTTGGGTATTAGGTGAACACTTTGATATTAAAGTAGGTCAAAAATTTGATATCGAACAACAAAAATTAAGATTAGTACAAGCGGGCTATCACTTGGTGGACACCGTTTATGATCATGGTGAATTTGCAGTACGCGGCAGCATCATGGATATTTACGCTTCGGGGCAAAGTTCACCGATTCGTATTGACTTATTTGATGATGAAATCGATACCCTCAAATTCTTTGATCCTGAAACTCAGCGAACCACCCAAAACTTAGATCATTTTACGGTTTTACCTGCAAAAGAATTTCCATTAAAAGAAGCGCGTTCACTGTTTCGTGATCGATATGCGGAAAATTTTCCGACGGCAAATCCAAAGAAAAATCCAATTTATCAAGATGTACAAGACGGTATAGCTTCACCAGGTATTGAGTTTTATTTTCCGTTATTCTTCTCTGAACAAGCCATGCGAGAGCAAAGTACGCTATTTTCGTACTTACCAGAGAATGGCATTGTCATTACAGATAAAGCCATAGATGACACTTTGATTCAGTTTTGGTCGGATATTGTGCGTCGTTATGAAGACCGCCGTCATAATGTTGACCAACCGATTTTGCCGCCGGAGCAGATTTTCCTACAACCAAATCAGGTTTTAGAACAATTAAATCTTTGCCGTCGTATTGTGGCTTCACCTGAGGCTTTTGATGAACGTAAGGGCGTGATCAATCTTGCTGCTGAGATTCCACCCCGTTTACCTGTCGATCCAAAACGTGAAAAACCATTTTCTGCGGTTAAGCAGTATATCGATGCGGCAAATTATCCGGTACTTTTAGTGGCTGAAAGCGCTGGTCGACGTGAAACTTTAAAAGATGCATTGCGTCCAAGTTTGGGTGATATCCCGACGGTCGAAAGTTTTAATGATTTTATGCATTCTATGCATGTGATTGCGATCACCAATGCGCCCTTAGATCGTGGTTTATTGTTAACTGACAAGCTCAGTGTAATTTCTGAAAATCAGCTTTATGAACACCGTGTGGTTCAACGTCGTCGTAAACGCCAACAGGAAGTATCAGAAGAGTTCCTTGTTCGTAGTTTAACCGAGCTAAGTATTGGCGCACCTGTGGTTCATATTGATTATGGTGTGGGGCGATATGCAGGTTTAATTACCTTGAGTATCGATGAGCAAGACCATGAATTTTTGCAGTTAGACTATGCCGATGCAGCTAAGGTGTATGTCCCTGTAACAAACCTACATTTAATTAGCCGATACAGTGGCGGTGACCCAGATCTAGCACCATTACATAAATTGGGCACAGATGCATGGTCTAAAGCCAAACGCAAAGCTTTAGAGCAGATCCATGATGTGGCGGCAGAACTTTTACATATTCAAGCACGTCGTCATTCGAAGCCCGGTTATGGATTTGAACTGGATCAAAGTCTCTATATGCAGTTTGCCAGTGGCTTCGCCTATGAGGAAACCCTAGATCAAGCCAATGCTATTGAAGCGACACTGTATGACATGCAACAAGCGAAGCCGATGGATCGCTTGGTTTGTGGTGATGTCGGTTTTGGTAAAACAGAAGTGGCCATGCGTGCTGCATTTGTGGCAGTACAAAATAACAAACAAGTGGCTGTACTTGTCCCAACCACGTTGTTGGCACAGCAGCACTACGAGTCTTTCAAAGATCGCTTCGCGGATTGGCCTGTACGTATCGAAGTCCTTTCACGCTTTGGTTCATCAAAATCACATACCAAAACCATTGAAGACCTCGCAGAAGGCAAAGTGGATATCGTGATTGGCACACATAAAATCTTGCAGGAAAGTGTGCAATTTAAAAATCTCGGTCTCATGATCGTGGATGAAGAGCACCGTTTTGGTGTGCGTGATAAAGAGCGAATTAAAGCCTTACGCGCCGATGTCGATATGCTGACGCTAACTGCAACGCCTATCCCACGTACGCTGAATATGGCTTTTAGTGGTATGCGTGATCTATCTATTATTGCAACGCCGCCTGCACGTCGTCTTGCTGTGAAAACCTTTGTGCAAGAACATACTGGAGATTCGATCAAAGAAGCCATCTTGCGTGAACTGTTACGTGGTGGGCAAGTGTATTTCTTGCATAATGAAGTGGAGACCATTGAACGTACGGCAGAAACTCTACGTGAATTGGTTCCTGAAGCCCGAGTTGCGGTAGCACATGGTCAAATGCGTGAGCGTGAACTAGAGCAAATCATGCAACAGTTCTATCACAAAGAATATAACGTACTGGTGTGTTCAACCATTATTGAAACTGGGATTGACGTGCCAAACGCCAATACCATTTTGATTGAGCGTGCAGATAAACTGGGACTTGCGCAGTTGCACCAATTACGTGGTCGTGTCGGTCGATCGCACCATCAAGCATACGCCTATTTACTTGTACCTTCGCTCAAAGGCTTAAAGGGTGATGCTGAAAAACGCCTAGATGCCATTTCTCGTGCATCGACTTTGGGTGCGGGCTTCATGTTGGCTACAGAAGACTTAGAAATTCGTGGCGCAGGTGAGTTGCTGGGTGAACAGCAAAGTGGCTCAATGCAAACCATCGGTTATAGCCTGTATATGGAAATGCTTGAAAAAGCCACCAAAGCCATTCAAAAAGGTAAAACGCCTAACTTTGACTCTCCATTGTCATTAACGGCTGAAATTAGCATGCACATGCCAGCCTTAATTCCAGATGATTATTTAGGTGATGTACATCAACGGTTATTGTTCTATAAACGCATTAGTAATACGGATACTCAAGAGAAACTCGATAACATTCGTATGGAGTTGATCGATCGTTTTGGCTTGCCGCCGCAAGCAGTCAAGCAATTATTCTCTGTCCATCAGTTGCGTTTAAAAGCGGAACAATTGGGTATCACAAAAATTGATATCAGTTCACATGGCGGCAGTATTGAGTTCTCACCAGATACACCAGTTCAAGCCATATCGATCATTCAAATGATGCAAAAGCATCCGACTTTCTTCCGAATGGAAGGTGGACAGCGTCTAAAAGTGATGGTCATGCTCGAAGAATATGACAAACGCATTCAATTTATAAATGACTTATTAGACAGTTTGCTGAAGGAATTGGCGCCAAATCAATAGATTTGGCGTATAAATTGCTTGTTTAGAATGAGTAGATTTTCATGAGTGTTTTTTATATAGAAGAAACGCTTGATTTTTTTGAAAAATTTATTAGAGTCATAAGCACGCAACGTTTTATTCAAATGCAGTTTATTTGTAATGAAACGTTCTGTACAGAATATTCACACCCATAAGGATGTGATAGTATTAGCCATCATTCTAATTTTGCATCATTTATAAAGATATGTTTAGTTTACATCCACAACTTGCTCAAGATACGTTTTATGTAGGCGACTTTCCTCTGTCAACATGTCGTTTGATGAATGATATGCAATTCCCGTGGCTTATTTTGATTCCACGTGTTCCGGGAATTACAGAGCTTTATGAATTAAGTCAGGCAGACCAAGAGCAGTTTTTACGTGAATCAAGCTGGTTATCAAGCCAATTGTCACGTGTATTCCGTGCAGACAAAATGAATGTAGCTGCATTGGGTAATATGGTTCCACAATTACATTTTCATCATGTTGTTCGTTATCAAAATGATGTGGCTTGGCCGAAACCAGTTTGGGGTACGCCAGCAGTTCCTTATAACAATGATGTCTTGGCACACATGCGCCAAACACTAATGCTTGCACTACGTGGTCAAGGTGATATGCCTTTCGATTGGCGTATGGACTAATCCCGATTTACGGACAATATCAGGATAGTAGAAGAATGAGTGTCCGTATGGGGGCGATCGAGTGCCGTTAGACAATTTAATCAGCAAAGAGCCTAAACAGTTTGAATATTTTCATCGTTTGATGGGATATATCATGCTGTCTTTGGTGATTGTTGTCTATCACTACACCCAACCAGATACGCATTATCAAATCTATATTCCTGCATTTTTATTTTTTCTGATTTTAGTTGTTCCCAAGTTTTCCCATTGGCTAATTTATCGATATAGCAATCAAACTAAACGCAATGTGCTGTTTCTGATCGATATCATAGTTATTGCTGTACTGATGTCTGCGGTACATTTAAGTCTTGTTTTAACCTTTCTTGCGGTCTTTGCGCTGCTATACACAACAATCTATAACAAGATCAATTTCTTAATGATGTCCTTGGCAGGGATTGTTGGCGTCACTGTATTTTATTTATGCAATATTTATGTCTTTGGTTTTCAAGAGTATTTTGAGTCGACCAGCAGTGAATTAACCGTTCTTGGCTTTCTGTGCTTAATTACATATTTCAGCGTAGGGGCTTTTTATCAACACACCCAAGTTCAGTCTCTGAGTAATAAAAAGAACCACTATTATGATCAGATGAATCGTTATATGGAATTCGCCAATCAGCTGAGTCGTTATGCGCCTATGCAACTTTGGCAATCGATTATGAAAGGTGAGTCTGAAGCTAAAATCGAATATAAACGTAAAAAGTTAACGATTTTCTTTTCCGATATCCAAGGATTTACTGAGCTTTCTGAAACATTAATTCCAGACGATTTAGCATTTCTACTCAATGACTATTTGAGTCATATGACTGAGATTGCCAAACAGTATGAAGCGACTGTTGATAAATTTATGGGGGATGCAATTCTAATCTTCTTTGGTGATCCACATAGCCAAGGCGTAGAGCAAGATGCAAAAACTTGTTTAGAGATGGCAATGGTCATGCGTCAGCAAATGAAGTTGCTGCGTGAACGTTGGATTAAAATGGGTTATCCGCCGTTACATATTCGTATGGGTATTTCTACAGGGTATTGCCACGTTGGGAACTATGGTGCAGCTCACCGTATGGCGTATACCATCGTTGGTCGTGATGCGAACTTGGCTGCACGATTGCAAAGTGCGGCTGAAGTCGATGAAATTTTGATTTCAGACGATACGCATCATTTAGTGAAAAATGACTATTTATGTGCACCTAAAGCACCGATCTTCTTAAAAGGCATCAAAGGCCCAGTACGTACTTGGCAAGTGATGGAAAAATACACCTCGCAGAAAACAGATTATCAGCGTTGGTTCGACTACGAATATAAAGGCTTTAATCTATTGTTGAACTTAGATGAAGTACAAAACTTTGAATATCCTGAACTAATACATGTTTTAGAGCGTATGATTCAACGCTTACAAATTCAGCAAAAAATGACCAACTCTGCTGGTATTGTTAAACTGAATTTAGAAGACGAAGTGATCGAAGAAGTCAAAAAAACTGAATCTCACTCTTAATTTCACATATACATTATAAAAATTAGATCTAATCGTATTGCCTTAAATTGTAAAAATAACTCAATTCATTCTTTTATCAAAACGTCTTCTTTTTTTTTGAATTGTTGAATAGTTTTATGCATAAAAAAGCCAGTGACGATGAACTGGCTTTTTGATTATAGAAAATTATCTATAAATTAATGATTTTCTGAAGCATGGTTGATGGTGTATTTAGGAATTTCGATTTCCAAATCTTCATCTTCAATTTTTACTTGGCATGACAGGCGAGAGTCTGGTTCTAATCCCCAAGCACGATCGAGAAGATCTGCTTCGACATCATCCATTTCATCTAGACCATCAAAACCTTTACGTACAACCACATGGCAAGTGGTGCATGCTTTAGACATGTCGCATGCATGTTCAATTTTGATGCCGTTTTTTAACATGCTTTCGCAAAGGTTAGCATTTGCTTCGACTTCAAACTCAGCGCCGTTTGGGCAGATTGTTGCGTGAGGCAGTACTTTAATACGTGGCATAATCTTGACCTATAAATTAATTTGAGTTTGACCAGTCATCGAGTTTTGTGCCTTTCAGTGCGGCATCAATGTGCTGATTCATACGAGCTGCAGCAAATGCATCGCTATGTATTTTAAGCTGTTCTACAGCATGTTCAATAGCTTTGATATCTGTCGTTTCAAGTGCAGCATCTAAAACACTGCGTGCAGCAGTGAGGGAACTGTGTTGCTCTTGGCTGAGGAGTTGAGCATCCACTTTAAGTGCTTGATCAAGTGCTTCAAGTTCACGTTTTGCTTCAACCTTGGTTTCTTGAAGATGACGTAAGTTTTTGTCTTCTTCAGCAAACTTATAACCATCAATCAGTAAGCGTTCAGTGTCGGCATCAGATAAACCATAAGAAGGTTTGATGTCAATTTGGGCATGCACACCAGAAGTGGTTTCTTTGGCAGACACCGTGAGTAAACCATCTGCGTCAACTTGGAAAGTCACTTCAATGCGCGCTTGACCCGCAGTCATCGGTGGAATACCACGAAGCACGAAACGACCTAGACTACGGCAATGTTCAACTAGATCACGTTCACCTTGTACAACATGAATCAACATCGCTGTTTGACCATCTTGATAGGTTGTAAATTCTTGGCGACGCGCCACAGGAATGGCTGTGTTACGCGAAATAAGACGCTCAACCAAACCGCCCATGGTTTCTAAACCTAAAGAAAGCGGCGTGACGTCTAAAAGCAGTGAACCATCTTTAGAGTTACCAATAAGTTGGTTCGCTGTAATCGAGGCGCCAATGGCCACAACTTCATCAGGGTTAATAGTGCAGAGCGGTTCTTGATTGAAGACATCTTGAACAGCTTTTTGTACAGCATACGAGCGGGTAGAACCACCGACCAATACCACATTTTGAATATCGCTGAGTTCAAGCTTGGCATCACGCATGACACGTTTACAAACGCTGATGGTTTTATCCAAAGCAACTTTGATGATGGATTCAAAAGTAGGGCGGTCTAAAGTCAATGATTGATCAAGAACTTTAAGCTCTACAGATTCAGCCTCGGTTAGAGCTTCTTTTGCTTTACGAGCAGAAACGATGAAATGTGCATATTCAGCATCATCTAAAGTTTCAATATTCAGTTGTTTTTTTGCCCATTTTACAATCAGACGGTCTAAGTCATCACCACCAAGCGCCGTATGGCCACCCGTTGCTAGAACTTCAAAAACACCTTGAGAGAAACGTAAAATTGAAACGTCAAAAGTACCGCCACCTAAATCATAGATCACATAGTTCTGATCGTGTGCCAGATCGGTGTCTTGGTCTAAGCCATAAGCCACTGCAGCAGCAGTCGGTTCATTTAATAAACGCAGTACATTTAAGCCTGCAAGCTGAGCTGCATCACGCGTTGCTTGACGCTGTGCTTCATCAAAATAGGCAGGCACAGTAATGACAGCGCCATTTACTGGATTATTTAAGCTGCTTTCTGCACGGTCTTTGAGTTGTTTTAAAATTTCAGCAGAAATTTCAACGGGTGTTTTACGACCTTGTGCAGTTTCAAAAGCAGGCATTTCATTCGCTTCACCGACTAAGTTGTACGGGTGTTGGAATTTGATATCTGCTTTAGAGCGACCCATAAAGCGTTTTACAGAAACGATGGTGTTTTTAGGATCAGTCGTTAAGAATGCCTTTGCATCGTCACCATATTGCGTAGTGGATTCGCCATAGTGTGCAATAGAAGGGAGTAACACACGACCATGTTCATCGTTAAGCACTTTCGCTTTACCAGAAAGTACCGTGGCTACTAAAGAGTGTGTAGTCCCAAGATCGATACCAATTGCGATGCGGTGTTCATGCGGCGCACTTGATTGACCAGGTTCTGCAATTTGCAAGAGAGCCATGTGTGTTACATCCTTTGAACGTCAAATATAAAAAATAAATTAAAAATCATCGTCTAAATCAAAGCTATCGTCGTCTAAGAAGCGATCTTCAGCTTTATCGATGTCAGCCATTACTTTTTGGAAGAAGCGTAATTTACGTACGGTATCACGTGCTTCAGCCCAGTCTTCGTCGTCATAATCAATTTTGAATTCACGAACCAAACCGTCTATCCATTGCTGAACTTCAGTTTTAAGTGAAGTGAGGTCATCAGCAGAGCCTGCCTCATCTAACTGTTCACGAATTTCTAAGGCATCTTGTAGGAACTCAAAATCACTAATTGATTGATCAAGGTGATAATCTTGTTTTTTGAGACTTAAAAGATATGCAGCGCGGCTATCAACATTGGATAAAGCTTTAAATGCTTGATTAATCTCACTAGATTTAATCAGGGCTAGATCTTTGTCTTCGGCTTTATCTGGATGATATTGTTGCTGCAACTTTAAAAATTCAGATTTTAAAACTGCTAAATCAATATCGAGTGCTACAGGTAAGTTAAACAACTCAAAATGATTCATGGGAGATGGTGTCCGCAATAGAGGTGCAAAAAGTGTTGCTTTAAATGCAATTAAAACAGTGAATTTTACACTGTTTTAATGCGAAAAAGGAGCGTGGAAATGGCTTAAACCGTAAACGATTCGCCGCAGCCACATTCGCCTTTTTTATTTGGGTTATTAAATTCAAAGCCTTCGTTTAAACCATTTTTCACATAGTCCATCTCCATACCTTCAAGATAAACTAAGCTTTTTGGGTCAACGAATACTTTTACGCCAAACTGATCGAATACTTGGTCATGCGTGTCAATTTCATCGACAAACTCAAGTACATAAGCTAAACCAGAACAGCCAGAAGTTTTCACGCCAACGCGAATGCCTTCACCCTTACCGCGATTCTTGATGTAATTGCTGATATGAGTTGCAGCATTTTCAGTTAAATGAATCATGAAAACTCCGTTAATCTTTTTTAAAACACGTAAACAATTAAGCTTTTACTTTCTTGCTACGGTAGTCTTCTACAGCAGCTTTAATTGCATCTTCAGCAAGTACAGAGCAGTGTACTTTTACTGGTGGAAGTGCAAGTTCAGTTGCAATATCAATGTTCTTAATTGCTTGAGCTTCATCAAGAGTTTTGCCTTTTAGCCACTCTGTTACTAATGAGCTAGATGCAATTGCTGAACCACAACCGTAAGTTTTGAAGCGAGCTTCTTCAATTACGCCGTTGTCATCAACTTGGATCTGTAGACGCATAACATCGCCACAAGCTGGTGCACCGACCATACCTGTACCAACGTTTTCTGCATTTTTGTCTAAAACACCAACATTACGAGGGTTTTCGTAATGATCAATTACTTTTTCGCTATAAGCCATGATGCTTCTCCAAACCTCGGGGTCAGCCTTAAGATTAATATGGGGGTGAAATTACGTTAATCAATGAGATAGCCTTAAAATAAAAGCTATCTCACCGGGATGAATTAGTGTTCAGCCCATTCTACAGAATTAAGGTCGATACCTTCTTTGTACATGTCCCAAAGCGGTGAAAGATCACGTAGTTTTTCAACTGCTGCTTTGGTAATTTCAAGTACGTGGTCAATATCGGCTTCAGTGGTGTATTTACCAAAGCTGAAACGAATCGAGCTGTGAGCCAATTCGTCTGAAAGACCCAATGCACGAAGTACATAAGATGGTTCTAAAGTTGCTGATGTACATGCAGAACCAGAAGATACTGCGCAATCTTTAAGTGCCATCATTAACGATTCACCTTCAACAAAGTTAAAGCTGACGTTTAGATAGTTTGCAACGTTGTATTCTGGGTGACCGTTGAGGAAGACTTGTTCAAGATCTTGCAAGCCATTCCAAAGTTTGTCACGAAGTACACGAATACGAGTTTGTTCAGCATGCAGGTTTTTGCCAGCAAGTTCGAACGCTTCGCCCATACCCACGATTTGGTGAGTCGCTAGCGTACCTGAACGCATACCACGTTCATGACCGCCACCGTGCATTTGCGCTTTAATACGTACACGTGGTTGACGACGTACATAAAGAGCACCAATACCTTTAGGACCATAGATTTTGTGGCCAGAGAAACTCATCAAATCAACTTTCATTGTTGAAAGATCAATTTCTACTTTACCAGCAGCTTGCGCAGCATCTACATGGAAATATGTTTTGTTTGCACGAGTCAATTCACCGATTGCAGCTACATCTGTAGTTGTACCGATTTCATTGTTCACCATCATCAAAGATACAAGAATTGTATCTGGACGAAGGGCTGCTTGAACCATTTCAGGTGTGATTAAACCTGTTTTTGCTTCTGGCTCAAGATAAGTAATTTCGAAGCCTTCTTCTTCAAGCTCGCGGCAAGTATCAAGAATTGCTTTATGTTCAATTTTACTTGTAATAATGTGCTTGCCTTTAGATGCATAGAACTGAGCAATACCTTTAAGCGCAAGGTTGTCAGATTCAGTTGCACCAGAAGTCCAAACGATTTCGCGTGGATCAGCTTTTACTAGATTAGCAACTTGTTCACGTGCATATTCTACTTTTTCTTCTGCCTGCCAGCCGTAAGCATGAGAACGAGAAGCTGCATTACCAAAAGTACCGTCAAACGTTAGACATTCCATCATACGTTCTGCGACTTGAGGGTCTACAGGTGTAGTTGCTGCATAGTCAAGATAAATAGGACGCTTCATGTCAAATACCTGTAACCGATAAAAGGGCTGAATCAAAGTTTGCTGAATTTTGACGAATAGATACGGTTTGAACGTTATCGCGTGCTACAAGGTCAGCAAGGGTGATTTTTGCAAGATAATCGGCAATGTGGTGGGAGAGTTCCTGCCATAAATCGTGAGTCAAGCACATTGCACCATTTTGGCAGTTGCCTTTGTGGTCACAACGGGTTGCATCAACTGTTTCATTTACAGCTTCAATAATTTCCAAAACAGTGATGTCTTCAGCACTACGAGCAAGGTGATAACCACCGTTTGCTCCACGGATGCTGGAAACTAAGCCGTGACGCTTTAATTTTGCAAATAACTGCTCAAGATAGGCCACTGAAATGGTTTGACGAGCTGCAATTTCTGCAAGAGTGATCGTTTGTTCAGTTGGCTGCAAAGCTAGATCAAGTAGAGCAGTCACTGCGTAGCGACCGCGAGTTGTTAAGCGCATGATTCGATACACATGTTAAGTCTAGATGTGCAGATTTTATGAATCCTGACTAAAATAGTCAAGTTTTTTTGAGATTGTTTATTTGTTTTATTTTGTCTGAAAAATTATATATTTATTTGAACCACACATTATACACTAATAACGTTATTAAAAGAACAGATATTAGACTAAAAGCGATATTAATCCGTTTTTGACGACGTTCGATACGCTTAATACGGTTTTTGTATTGTTTAACTTCAACTTGCAGCGTGTTGATTTTTGAGCGTTGCTGTTCGATTTTTTCTAAAAGTGGGGCAATACGTTTTTTAGACGAAACGATATCGTTTTCTTCGACAGGTTCAGACAGCCAGTGTTTCCAATCGGATAAAATTTTCGGCACACTAAATAATGAAACCAAATCACGAAATTCATCTTTTAGAACTACATCACCATCGATCCGCATGGTTTTGATGCTTTTACGATTACCAAAGACAAAGATTTTCACCAAATCCATTAGTGTCGTACGGACATCAAGGTCGATCGCTTTATCTGGGGATTTTGTGTCGAAAAGAATACCGTGTTCAGTAAACTGAACATAAAAATCAAAATAAGGGATATAGCTATTTATCTTAAGTGCGACTTTTTGATCAACAAATTTTTTAGCTTGTAATGCTACAACGCGGTCATGTTTTAAAATGAAAGTAAAAATCGTTTCTAAAACAATCAGGGTCATAGTAAGCAACAAATGTGGTTGAGCTTGTGTTTGTTGCGTATCACTCATAAAAAAAATGTCCTTGTTAAAATCTGAAAGCACTGGAAATTGAGCATCCTGCTCTAGAGGAACTTAGAATATACCAAAAAGTTGGTAATTCACCAGCTTTGTAGAACAGTTTAATCAATCTATCAAGTCATATGTTTGCTATTATGCTATTAAAATGAAGAATCACATGTTGCTGTGCACATAAAATAATCAGGAGAAGTGCGGATTATGGAAAATACAGAAAGCATAATTGACGATGTGCAAGAAACATCAGGAAAGCAGGTTAAACCTTGGGTACGTAGTCATTCTGATCGCCGCTCTAAAATGGATTTTCGCAAATATACCAAACAGATTTGGTTGGCTGGATTAGGTGCTTTTTCACGTGCAGAAGGCGAAGGAAATAAGCTTTTTGACTCTTTAGTCAAAGTTGGAGAGGAGCTTGAGTCCAAAACGATTGATATTGCAGATCAAACTGTAGAAAAGGTTTCAGAAAAAGCCAAAGAATCTGTAACTGATACGAAAGATAAAGTAGAAAAAATTTTAGATAATGGTGTTAATCATTCTTTAAACCGTTTAGGATTGGTGACTGTAAAGGATTTACAGCACTTAGAAAGGCTTATACTTCAATTACATACTAAAGTTGACCAATTGGCCGAAGAAAATGTCCAACTGAGGGCCGAAATACTAAAAAAACACTAACTTTTTTACTATTATCGAATTTTCAAGGTTTTTTTCGTCAAAAAATTCTATAAAAAGAGGTTGATGAGTATTGCGTTTAACCCTAAAGCATTGCTATAAAGGCGTTATGGCGTTTTATACAAATTCTTGAACCTTAAATAAACGATATTAAGAGGACGTAATTTTCATGAATAAATCAGAATTAATTGATGCAATTGCCGAAAATGGGGGATTATCTAAGGCCGATGCCGGTAAAGCTTTAGATGCTACAATTGCTGCAGTTACCAATGCATTAAAAGCTGGTGATACAGTTACTTTAGTTGGTTTCGGTACTTTCAGCGTTAAAGAACGCGCTGCACGTACTGGTCGTAACCCACAAACTGGTGCGACTTTAGAAATCAAAGCAAGCAAAGTTCCTAGCTTCAAAGCTGGTAAAGGCTTGAAAGATTCTGTAGCTTAATCTTATTAAGCACATGAGACGCGCCATTATTTGGCGCGTTTTTTATTGGTAAATGTGATTAATTGATATATCGCATTCATTCATCTCGGGTTTTCGGTTAAAATTCACCGCAAATAAAATATTGGAATACTTATGGAATCGTTTCGTAAAGTCATTAAGGGTTGGCTGGGCAAGGTCTTGCTCGTTTTGTTTTTGACCCCTTTAGCACTTGTAGGTATTGAAGGATATTTTAGTGGTGGATCTAAAGATGCAGCAAAGACTGTAAACGGTACTGAAATTTCTCAAAAAGAACTCGAAGCACTGACGAACTCATTAAAAGAACAATATCTGGCATATGCTCAGGGTGATGAAACATTATTGAATCAAAATTTCATTAGCAATAAAGCGATGGATACTTTGGTTTCACGCCAATTGTTATTGCAACAAGCTGATAAATTAGGCATTAGCTTGAGTGATGCACAAATTGTGCAAATGATTCATCAGCAGCCAAGCTTCCAAGTCAATGGTCAATTTTCAGATGAAGCGTTTGGGAGATACCTCGAATCGATTGGTATGACAAACCGCACATTCATTGATAATTTACGTAAAGACCATGCTTTAAAAATGTTGTCTACAACATTTATGGAATATGCATTGGTGAGTAAGCTTGATATCTTGCAAATTGCGAACTTACAAACGGAACAACGTAGTATTCAGTTGGCGAGCATTAATCTTGAAAATTACAAGAAAAATGTAAAAGTATCTGATGCTGAAATTGCGGCTTATTATGAGCAGCATAAAAACAAATTTAAGCAAGCAACCAGTGTTGATGCAGATTTTGTCGTATTAACACCTGCCAATATTACTGCACCAGTAGAAGCTGCAACTGATGCTGAATTGAAAGAAGCGTATAACAGCTTTGTTGAGAATGCACAGAAGTCAGTTAAACCACTCGTTAAGCACATCATGATCACTGCGGACAATCGTTCAGATGCCGAAGCTAAAAAACTGGCTGAAAGTGTTCAAGCTAAAATTAAAGCGGGTTTAAGCTTTGACCAAGCTGCAGCGCAATTCTCTGAAGATCCGGAATCTAAAGCAAAAGGTGGTGAACTGGTTGCTTATGAAAAAGGTGTGTTTGGTGATGCGTTTGATGCTGCAGTTGAAGGTGCTCAAGCTGGTCAAGTGACTGCTCCAGTAAAAACAGACAGTGGTTATCACTTGATCGAAAAAGTGGCACCAGCTGTAAAAGTGGCTTCATTTGAACAAGAAAAAGCACGTCTACAAGCAGAAGTCGCTGCTTCGAAAAAAGCCAATGTTTTTTCTGACACTGTAAACAGCCTCAATGACATGGTCGTGAGCAGTGATGCCCTTGATGTCGTGGGTCAAGAAGTGAAAGGCGTAAAAGTACAATCATTGAATGGCTTAACATTAGCATCGCAACATCCAGTTTTAAGTGATGCAAACGTCAAAGTTAAATTGTTTAACGATGATGTTAAAAATGGTGAACGTAATGTTTCATCGAGCATTCAGTTGAAAAACGGTGATGTGGTTTGGGTGAAAGTGCGTAACTATCATGCTGCGGGTGTTCAAACTTTAGCTGAAGCGAAAGCGCATGTGAAAACTCAGCTGATTGAAAAGAAAGCGTCTGATGCTGCAAAAGCCCAAATTCAAGCGACATTAAAAGAGTTTGCTGCAAAACCTGCTGCTTCAGTTGCGAAAGGCAGTTTAAACTTTGAAAATGCGGGTACATTCACTCGTGCGGATGGTTTGTTAAAACGCGAAATTCAACGTGCTGCATTTAGTGTAAAAGCGCCGAAAGCAGGTCATTGGTCTGTTACTACGACTAATCTACCAAATGAATTGGTTGTGGTTGCTGTGACTGCAGTGAACAAACAATCTGATGCGGCATTAACGGGTGAGCAGTTAGATGAGTTAACAAAACTTTATCAACAGCTTCGTGGTCAACAAGAATTTGATGACTACACACGTTATCTAAAAGATCATGCCAAAATTAAATAATTTAGGCAGCTTTAAAAAAACCAGCTTTCGAGCTGGTTTTTTTATGTTTAAGTTTAATGCATCACACTTTAAGAAAAACTTTTAAAAACAAAGATTAAATAAAATTGACTATTTAAATAATTCTCTTAAATTGAGTTTGGGAAGGCAGTTTCCTAAAAAATATAATGATGTGATTTGAGGGTGCTATGCAAAAGATGAGAGATTTAAACAGTATTTTAAAAAATATTTTGGGACAAGTTGAAATAAAGCAGTTGCTGATTCAGGGGAAATCACAGCATCAGCATATTCCCTCAACACCAGAAGTGACAGGACTAAATGACCTTTTAACTGGCACGGCAGAGCCAAAAACATGGGTGATCATTTCGGTCGGTGAAACTTTTACACGGGTCAAAGTGGATAAACAAGGACATTGGCAGATTGAAAATCCACTTAAAGAGGGCGGAGTTGTCACAATTTATGCGGCAAATCATCATGGCTTACGCTCAGAGGCAATAATGATTGCTCCAATTGCAGAGCCAATTGTACTACCGAAGATGCCAGAAATTCTTGAAAAAGGTGAATACTTGATAGGTAAAGCTGAAGCAGGAAATACGGTAGTTGTGACCTATGGTGAGCAAGAGTTTATAACAGTTGCTGATGAAAATGGCGATTGGTCGATGCTCAATCCTTTAACGACCACAGGTGCAATAAGTGTTGTGGCAATTGATCAGGACGGTAATCGTTCTGAGGCGTTGCATACAGCGCAAATCATTTTACCGCAAGCTGTTACGATTTTAGAGTCTGGCGCGGTGATATCAGGTACTGCCGCACCAAATACGACAGTTGTGATTGAGTCGGATCAAGCGGTCTATCGTATTCAGGTCGATGAAAATGGTGATTGGTCAATAGAAAATCCAGTGGCAAATGGTGGCATGTTGATGATTGTTGTGGAAGATCAATTTGGTCAGCAATCTCCTGCGATTGGCTTGGCATTTCCATTTATTCAGACCCCGCCTGAAAATCCAAGCTATGTACTGCCAGCGCCAGAAGTGACGCTAAATAGTGAAAAACTCGAAGGTAATGTATTTCAACAGGCTAAAATCATTGTGACAGCCAATGGTCAAGAGTACGTGACGTATGCCAATGAAAGTGGTTTCTGGTCGATGGATAACCCGATTCAAAATGGCGGTTTTGCAACAATCGTGGCGGAAGACAGTCGTGGTGTTCAATCGCCTGAAATCTCAATAGCTAAACTGATACTTGCACAACCTGAATCATCAGCTGAACTTACAGAGATTTTACTGGTAAGTGATGAACTGAGTGATGAACAAACTGAAAACCAAAATGACAGTCAAATTGAGCCGATTCAATCTGTGATCAATCTAGATACGCTTTTACAGGATGCGAATGAAGTCCCAATTGTATTGCACACCGATGAACAGGATTTGATCGCATTGGGCAGCGACGTTTCAAATCCGCCCGCTATACTTCCTGCGCTTGAATATCCAAGCTTACTCATTGAAGCTCCACTGACACCGTCTGATTGGCTTGCTTAGAAATATGAACCAGCTTCCGAGCTGGTTTTTTTTGGTTTAAATTGACAGATATAATTTTTATTTAAAAGATTTGGCATATGAAATATTGACTCTAGCATCGTAGATTGGTGTTCTCAAAAAATAATATGAAAAAAATAACTCATCACAACAAAGGATTAAGCGGATGATATCTCTGTATATGCCTCAATGTAAACGTTTAAAGAACCCGTTATTGCGATGGATGGATCATTATTTTAAACACATGATACAGATGCTACTAACGATTTGCGTTGCCAGTAGTATTCAAGCTGCAGAACTAAACTTTCAAAAAGTTTTAGAGCAGGAAAGAGCTTGGGCGGGCTTGAGTAGTAAAAAAGTCAAAAATAATGAAATCGAGTGGACATATAGTGAAGGAGGAGATCCACGAAAACCGACGCTGTTATTGCTACATGGTTTGTCAGGCACGCGTGATAATTGGAACCGCGTTGCCCGTTATTTAACGCCCAATTATCATGTCATTATTCCAGATCTGCCAGCACATGGAGCACTATTGTCACAGATCAATTTGATCTATCAATTCCAAATTTAACTGAAAAATTACGACGATTTATTGATGCTGCAAAGTTAGATCCAAATTTACATATCGCAGGGCATTCGATGGGTGGTGCAATTGCCATGCTCTATAGCGCTCAGTATCTCTTAGAAGTGAAATCTTTATTGTTGGTGGATTCGGCTGGTGTCTTTAAGTCGAGCAATACAGCGTATCTAAAAGATACGGCAAAGCTTGCAGAGCTAGTGGTCAGAAAAACTGGTGATTTTGATCGCGTGATGAAGATCGTGATGCAATCTCCGCCTTTTATTCCACAAGAATTAAAAATTGGGCAAGAAAAGTTGATGATCGTTCAGTCTAAACAAACCAATAAAATGGTGGAGCAACTGCAAAAAATGGCCACCTTGTATACGCCAGAGTCCTTTGCTTTGGCTGCACGAGGCATTGATGCACCTGTGTTTATTATCTGGGGGAAGCAAGATTAGATTATCAATGTTGAAGTAGCAGAAGAACTGAGACGCTTATTTAAAAAAGCCGAAAAGCCTCTGATTTTAGACCATGTTGGTCATATGCCAATCTTAGAAGCGGAGCAGTTAATGGCGTTGCCATATTTAAAGTTTCTTTCAACTGTTCAATGAATCAGATTGGTAGAGTAGGTGTAAAAAAGCGAGAAATATCTCGCTTTTTTAAACTTAATTAGATACTTTGAGTCGATTTAAGTACGTACTTTAATTTCATAGCCAGTGTATTTTCGAATATTAATCACACCGGTATCCAAAATCAGATACTGACCTTTAATCCCTTGTAATTTTCCTCGAATAATCGGTGTTTTGTCCAAATTATGCGATTTGATTTTTTCAGGATATTCATCTACCGGGTAGATAAATTGGCGTGGCAACTCATCTTCTAGCAGTTCAACGGTTTCATTAAACTCTAAATTTTGGCTAAATTCTTCACGAATGGTCTGAATTTTTGGTGCGAATTCTTCTACCAATTGGTCGCGAATTTCGATCAGGTTGATCGGTTCTGCTTCACCTTTGAGCAATTTACGCCAATCGGTTTTATCGGCCACTTGCGTACCAAACATGACTTCAAGCTGACCAGATAAACGACGTGAACCAACTTTCATAATAGGCAAAGCTTGCGTCGCACCTTGGTCTAGCCAACGTGTAGGCATTTGACCCAAGCGGGTAATCCCCACTTTTAAGGCACTCGAATTGGCTAAATAGACAATATGCGGTTGAAAGCAAACTTCATGGGCAAAATCATCTTCACGGCAAGTCCCGAGATGATAATGACAGGTTTCAGGCTTCATAATGCACATATCACAAGATGCCTTAGTCTTCATGCATTTGAAGCAATGACCTTGTGAATATGATTTAGGCGTTTTTGCGCCGCAAGAAATGCAGTAGATATTTCCAGTGGCTTCAATTTCAATTTCTTGGCCAAGGCTAAACGGTAGATCAACTTCTGAGCGATCTAGAATAAATTTATACTCAACATTTGCCTTGTGTGTATGTTGATCAGTTACACTAAGGTCTTTAAGACCTGCATGCATTTTATGGCAAATGCCTTGTAGTTCCATACGAATACTCACTTCATTATTAAGGATGCGGTCAATGGCTGAACAAAATGTCATCACTTCTATGCTAGACGATTTGTCAAAAGAGCAGCCAATTTCAACCGCAATCTGTATTGGTCAGGATCTTGAGCAATACAATCAATTTCATCCAATTCAATGGCAACATTTTAACGTAACTGAGTTTTTAAATCTGCCTTTTACCCAGCGTTTTGACCTTGGATTTGTGATTCTTGATACTGAAACGATGTTGAGTTTGGATCAGCAGCAGAAAACTCAGATGTTGGTAAAATTGCGTGACCTATTTGCCAAACGCATCGTGGTGGTGAGTAAGTTACACGATGAACAATTATTACGTGCTTTAGGCTTTACTCAGCTCATTGATAAAACCACGCATGAAAGTGATTTTGCTTTATGGCAGTTTAATATTTTGACTTATAAACATATTCCAGATTGGTTTAACTCTAAATTTTGGGCGAATCCTGAAAACTGGGATAAATTCCGTTGGTAACAAATACTTAGCCTGCGAGAAATTGCAAAAATTAACAAACATTTATGATAAATCTGTGTTTTCCCACGTATGCTGTAATTAAGTTTATCTAGGTTTCACTGGGGAAAATAAAATGACAAATTTAAATAATATTGTTGAGATTTTAGCAAAGCAGGCCCTTGGTGGTGCAAACAATCAAAATCAACAAGGTGGTTTGGGTGGTATTTTAGGTTCGGTGCTGGGTCAATTGGGCGCAAATGCAGGCACTCAAAATACCCAAACCAATGCTCAAAACCAAGCGGGTGGTTTGGGTGGAATTCTAGGCTCTGTGTTGGGCCAACTGGGTGGTGCAGCGCAGCCGCAGCAACGTAGTAGCGGTGGTAATGCATCAACCATTTTAGTAGCAGTGTTACCTCTGGTGCTGGCTTGGATTCAAAAACAAGGTGGCCTACAAGGTGCTTTGGATAAATTACGTGGACAGGGCTTGAGCAGTCAGGTTGATGATTGGGTATCTACAGGCCCTGGTGATAATGCTGCTGTGACTAATCAACAAGTACAAAATTTATTTGATGATGCCGAAGTGGAGCAAGTTGCACAAGAAACTCAAACTCAGAAACAAGATGTGTACAGTGCAATTTCAACGGTATTGCCGCAAATTATTGACTCATTGACGCCACAAGCTGGACAAACCAATCAGCAAGAAGCTAATGCTGATATTCAACACGTGATGAATTTGGTCTCAGGTTTTCTTAAGCGTTAATAAAATATCGCTTTAGGTATTTGATTGAATACAAGCCAGTGAACACTGGCTTTTTTATGATTTGAAAATGATAACAATGTGACGCTTAGATTGTCACTAGGATGGATTAAATAGACGGTTCGACACACTGATTTTTTTGCCAATATAGTGTGATTTTTTTTGACGAATCAAAATGATTTTCGACTGAAACTCTAACTCACCAAATTCTGGCTCAACTTGCACATAATGTAGTTGACCAAACTCATCACGCACACGCGCTTGAGCTGAAAAGCCGGGACGGGCATTTCCACTTGAAATGGTGGCTAGACGACCCAGTAGGTTAACGGTTTGTTTTTTATATTTGGGCGGGACAACCTGATCCAAACAATGAATCATAAATACCGTAAAGAATATGGCAATAATCAACGCAGGTAAAATAAGATAATAAGCGGGAACGAATTGACCTTCTTTGGCATGTATACAGAACTGAAGTACATAGCCTGCAAAGCTAAAATTCATCAGTAGAAAGAACAAAATCAGAGTCTTGGAAAATTTGACATTCAATAATGCCAATTCTTGTATGCGCTGTGGGGCAATTCTTTTCAAAACTTGGCTAGGACTAATATTGATGTAATAGCCAATGGTTTCAACCATGCCCAATAACAGTACGGCCAATAAACTTAAATGAAAGGGTATTAAGTTATAGTCTGTTAAAAATGCGGACATGGTTGTATTCCAGTGTTTATTCTTCTGTGAGGTAGATTCCACCGTCAGAATGCACGTTAATGTTCACTTTTTCAAGGGCTTGACCTTGGCATGGGCCAGAAATACATTCCCCAGAGTCGACCATAAACAGTGCGCCGTGTGTTGAGCACTCAATAAACTCTTGGTCACGATCTAGAAACTGATTTTCAAGAAACTCAAGTTCCACGTGCAAGTGTGGGCAGTTATTTTGATAAGCGTAAAACATGCCATCACGTTGGGTGATAAAAATCGTTTCACCTTCAGGCGTTTCGAATGATCGTGCTTCACGTTCAGGCACATCATCCGTCATGCAAATTTTAAACATTAAGCACATTCCTTCTGAAATGATTGTAAAAGCTGAGCATAGTCTTCAACTGCTAGGCGTGGACCAAACTGAGCCACAACCTCACTTGAGATCAAGATGGCAAGTTCAGCAGCCGTTTGATAGTCATGACCTGCATTGAGTGCATATAGGAAAGCACCAGCAAAAGCATCACCAGCACCATTGGTATCTACTGCGGTAACTTTACGACCTGGCACGGTAAATGTTGCGGCTTCATTATGGATTAAGGCACCTTTGGTACTTAATGTAATGACAATGTGTTTGCTTAGTGATTGCAATTTAGCAAGCGCAGCATCTAAATGATCTGTTTCTGTGTACATCAGCGCTTCTTGTTCATTACAGAACAATAAGTCCACGCCATCATCGAGTAATTCATCTAGACCTTGACGTGCATATTGCACCATTGCTGGATCAGATAAGGTCAATGCAATTTGTACACCATTGGCTTTGGCGATTTGGCGTGCTTGTTTTACCGCAAGGCGTGCGCTGTCTGATGTTGAAAGATAACCTTCGATATATAACCATTTCGCAGTATTTAAGCTGCCAAAATCAATTTGGCTATCAGTCAATTCCGCAGTAATACCGAGGTAAGTATGCATCGTACGTTCAGAATCAGGGCTGACCAATACCATACATGTGCCAGTTACACCTTCACTGATTGATTGAGTTGCAGTTTGGATGCCAGCGTCGTTTAAACCATTTAGGTAAATTTGACCTAAGTCATCATTGCCGACACGACAACCATAAAATGCAGTTCCGCCTAAAGCACTAAAAGCAACCGTTGTATTTGCTGCAGAACCACCAGAAGCTTGACCTTTATATTCTTGAGTGGCTTTTAGATTGTTATAAAGGGCTGCTTGAGTATCGCCATCTGTCAGTTGCATCGTACCTTTTTGCAGATTGTGTTGAATTAGGAATTCGTCAGAGACTTTAAATTCTTGGTCAATAAGTGCATTACCAATTGCAAAAAGGTCAACAGTTGCCATGTTGTATGTTCACATCAAAAAAATGAAAGTGCTAAGTTTACACGAATGCTCAGGATTGCTGTAGTTTGTTGAAAAAAATTCAATTAAAGGACAAGTGTGTATAAAAATCGGGCAAATCCATTATATTTTTACATTTTTTTTGAATTAGTTGCCGTTTTAATCAGCTTTGCTATTGTGCAAATCGAAAAATTTTACTTTTATAGAGCTATAGGGTGTTCAGACTGAATCAAGATGATTTGGTCATCATAAATAGATAACAGATTAAAAGTGTGAATATATGGAAATTACGATTCGTCCAGCAGAGCAACTTCCTGCTCAAATCGAAAATATTGCTGCTTTGGCGCAGCATGAAGGCTATACATTTATACACCGTTTAATTGAAGAATATCAAAGTGGTAAAAATCGTTTTGACCAAACGGGTGAGCAATTATTGCTTGCTTATGATGGCGATAAATTAATTGCTTGTGGCGGTTTAAATCAGCAATGGGGTGATACTGGTGTAGAAGAACGGATTGGACGAGTTCGCCGTTTCTATGTGCATCCGCAGTACCGTCAGCATGGCGTGGGTAAGCAGCTATTGGTGGAATTGGAAAAGGGTGCAAAAAAACACTTTTCTGCACTGTGCTTAAATACTGAGCTTAAAAATGCTGCAAAATTCTATCAAAAACAGAATTATGTCTATGTCGAAAGTCATCCAAATTATAATTATTTTAAATATCTAGTTTAGTTTTAAATCCACAAATAGACAGTAAATACTGTAAATGAAGCATCCGATATCGGGTGCTTTTTTTCTTGTGACAATTCTAAAAAAAGAGTGCCTTATTTTAAGCAAAAATTCATTTCAGTTATCAAAGATATAAGCATCAAAATAACTGCATTGAGTGATGCATATGCATATGCAAGTGCATGAACTACAAGACTACGTTAAAAAAGTCCCCCAGATTACCGCGCTGTTTTGGTTGACCAAAATTTTTGCGACCACCTTTGGTGAAACCAGTGGTGATGCACTTTCCATGTCCTTAAATTTGGGCTATTTACTCAGTACCTTTATTTTCGCAGGCATATTTATCAGTCTGCTGTATTTTCAAATACAGTCCAAAGCCTATAAACCTTATTTATATTGGGCCACGATTATTGCTAGTACTACGGTCGGTACGACTTTAGCGGATTTTGTAGATCGTTCTTTAGGGATTGGCTACTTGGGTGGTAGTTTTCTGTTACTCAGTTTGGTGCTCATATCGCTTTTTAGTTGGTATCGAGTCGAAGGGTCAATCAATCCAAGTGTAGTGAATTTGCCGCGCACACAGATCTTTTATTGGTTGACGATTACATTTTCTCAAACATTAGGTACGGCTTTGGGGGACTGGACTTCCGATAGTGCAGGATTAGGCTATAGCGGTGGCATTTGGCTATTTGGTGGTTTAACTCTATTGATGGCGTTGTTGTACTTTTTTAGTCGGGTCTCAAAGACGATTTTATTTTGGGCTACTTTTGTTTTGACACGTCCATTGGGCGCAGTTGTCGGCGATTTTTTAGATAAGCCCATCAGTTCAGGTGGATTGGATTTAAGTCGCTTTATGGCTTCTTTTGTATTGTTATTGGCGATTGTGATTTGCGTCTATTGGTCAACACGAAATGATAGGCAATCCATAAAATCTGTCTAAATGTTTTAGTGCGAAAACAAGTGATTTTTAAAATTAAAGTTCAAGTTGATTAAAACAGTTGGAAATGTTGTTTCGGTGAATCTAGTTGTGATTTTTTAAGGTATACTTTGCCTAATTTAAATGAATAGATTAGGAGCACACATGACTGTAGATGTCACTGAAACCATTTCTCAAACTGTACATCCTGCGTTTCAGTTGATTCGTCAACATCATGTTGAAGCTTTAGACATTTTAGTGTCTGAATATAAACACAAAGTGACTGGCGCGGTGCATTATCACTTAGCCACAAACCATGACGAAAACGTATTTTTAGTTGCCTTCCGTACACAGCCGATGGATTCAAAAGGTGAGGCGCATATTCTTGAGCATACAGCACTGTGTGGCTCAGAAAAGTTCCCTGTACGTGACCCATTCTTTTTAATGATTCGTCGTTCACTCAATACGTTTATGAATGCGTTTACCGCAGCGGATTGGACGGCATATCCATTTGCAACGCAAAACAAAAAAGATTTCCAAAACTTGTTAGAAGTTTATATGGATGCTGCTTTTGCTGCGAATTTGAACCCGCTTGATTTTGCGCAAGAAGGGATTCGTATTGAGCTAGAAAATGGAGAAGCTGTATATAAAGGCGTGGTATTTAATGAAATGAAAGGTGCCATGAGTTCACCTTCAGATCAGTTGTATCACCAACTTGCCCATCATTTATTCCCAGAAACGACATATCATTACAACTCAGGCGGTGATCCGAAAGACATTCCTGACTTAAGTTATGAAGAGCTAGTAAGTTTCTACAAATCACATTATCACCCAAGTAATGCGGTGTTCATGACCTTTGGTAATGAGCCTGCTTATAACTTACAAGAACAGTTTGAAACGCTTGCTTTGTCAAAATTTGAAAAAGGTCAAACGCTGTATTCAAAACCTGAGCGCCGCTTAACTGCGCCTGTAACTGTAACTGAAACGTATGCAGTTGATGCTGAAGACCTCAAAGACAAAACCTATCATGTGCTTTCTTGGTTATTGCCAGAAGCAAGTAATATCAAATTACGTTTAGGTATGCGTTTGGTTGAAGGTGTATTGCTTGAAGATTCTGCTTCACCATTACGTCATTATTTAGAAACCTGTGGTTATGCGCAGTCTACTGGTCCATTTATGGGCGTAGATGACTCAAACTATGAAATGACGTTCTACTGTGCAATTCAAGGTTCCAACCCTGAGCATGCAGAACAATTTAAAAATGGCGTGTTTAAAGTATTAGAAGACGTTGCGGCTAAGCCTGTTGATTCGGCTTTAGTTGAAGCGATTTTGCATCAGATTGAATTGCATCAGCGTGAAATTAATGGTGATGGTACACCATATGGCCTAAGCTTAATTCTGAATGGTTTAAGCAGTGCGATTCACCATTCAGACCCTGTGGATGTCTGGGATGTGGATACGGCCATTGAACAAGTGAAGGAAGAGTTGAAAGACCCAATGTGGTTATCCAACTTAATCAAAACTTACTTGCTTGATAATCAACATCGTGTGCAATTAACTTTGGTTCCAGATGCTGAAAAAAATGCTTTGGAAGCGGCAGCAGAAAAAGCACGTTTAAAAGAAATAGATGCGAACTTAACTGAAGCGCAAAAAGCAGAGATTATTGCGCAGACTGAAGCACTGAACATTCGTCAAGATACCCCAGATGATTTGAACCTATTGCCTAAAGTAGGTTTAGAAGACGTTCCTGCACAATTACAGATTGTACAAGGTCAATTACGCGAAATTATCAGTAATGGCTTGGATACGCCGTTAAATCTTTACCACGCAGGCACCAATGGTCTTTATTACCAACAAGTTTTGATTCAGATTCCTGATGAAGTGGTGCAATCGCCGTATTTCAATCTCTTATCGATTTTGATGGGTGAAGTTGGTGCAGGTGAATACGATTACTTAGAGCTACAACAGTTGCAAACAGCTGTGAGTGGCGGTTTAGGTATGGGGGCATCGCTGCGTTCAAAAGTGGATGATAAAGGTCAAATTAGTGCTTGGCTAACGTTGACCACCAAATCATTGGTGAATAATCTTGAAGCTATTCGCTTATTGAAATTGGCTTTTGAACAGCTACGTTTTGATGAAAAAAATCGTATCGTAGAGTTATTGCAACAACGTAAAGCACGTTGGCAGTCACGTGTATCTGGTTCTGGTCATAGTTATGCAATGCAAATTGCAGGTCGTCAACATAGTGCATTGGCGCTACGTGATTATCATAATACAGGCCTAGGCGCGCTGAACTGGTTGTCAGAACTTGTCAGCAAAATTGAGCAAGACGACACGGCTTATAATGCCTTGATTGATGAGCTTAAGTTAATTCATAACCGTTTGCTTAAAGCACCAAAACAATTCTTGGTGGTGTGTGAAGAACATCATTCAGACCGATTGGTTGAGGAAGTTCAAACCATTTGGGATAAAGTGGCGATTGATGATAACCCACATGCTTTAACTCAAGTGAATTTTGCAGATAGCAACAATGACGAAGCTTGGCTCATTCAAGCCAATGTTCAGTTCTGCGCTTCAGCATATCCTGCGGTGGAAGTGTCACATCCTGATGCAGCACCTTTAATGATTTTGGCGGCTTATTTGCGTAATGGCTTCTTGCATAGCGCGATTCGTGAAAAAGGTGGTGCTTATGGTGGTGGTGCAAGCTATGACGGTAATGCATGTTCATTCCGTTTCTATAGCTACCGTGACCCACGTTTAGCTGAAACGTTTAAAGATTTTGACGCAAGTGTGCAGTGGCTACTGAATGCTGAACAACAACCGCATCAGCTAGAAGAAGCGATTTTGGGTCTAATTGCTAGCATGGATAAACCGGGATCACCAGCGGGTGAAGCTATTACAGCTTGTTATGCTTTATTGCATAAACGCACGCCAGCTTTCCGTCAAATGTTACGTGAACGTCTTTTGAATGTGACTTTGGAAGATCTAAAACGTGTTGCTGTGGCGTACTTGGTTGAACAACAACCGACAAAAGCTGTGGTTGCACCGGTGGCTAAGCGAGATGCTTTGGTTGAGCTTGGTTTCGAAATAAAACAAGTGAATTAAAACAAAAAAGGGGTTTTTATGGCGTTCAAATCTCTTGAGCGTACGACATTGCAACTGAGCCTCATTGCGCTCAGTTCAATGTATGTCAATACTGTAAATGCACAAAATGCGGAAGTGGCTGTTAAACCAGCTACCGCTGAAGCATGTGTGGCACTTGAGTCAAATGCAGAGCGATTATCGTGTTATGATGCTTTGTTTAAAGTGCAACCTGCTGAAAAAGAAATGTTGGTTTCTGAGCGTCAAGCCGCACAAGAAATTAAGCCTGAACCGACAGAGAAACTAACTTTCAAAGAAAAAGTCAGTCATGCGTTTACGGACCGTTTATTTGCTGTAGAAGCACCGAACCTCAATCCAAATCTTTCACTATTGGATAGTCGTTGGGAGCTTTCTCCAGAAAGTAAATTGGGGACGTGGAATATTCGTGGCTATCAACCTGTGTATTTAATGCCGGGATATTGGACTTCGGATAAAAATGAACGTCCATCAAGCCCGAATGAAAACAACACGGTACAAGCCGATCAGGAACAAAACCTGAAATCGATGGAAGCCAAATTCCAATTGTCATTAAAAACCAAAGCTGTTGAAAACTTATTTGGTGATAATGGTGATATCTGGTTGGGCTATACCCAGTCTTCTCGTTGGCAAGTCTACAATGAAGACGAATCACGACCATTCCGTGAAACCAACTATGAGCCTGAAGCCAGTCTGGTTTTTCGTACCAACTATGAACTCTTGGGTTTGAACTGGCGTATGCTGGGCTTAACTTTTAACCATCAGTCTAATGGGCGTTCTGATCCTTTATCGCGGAGTTGGAATCGTGTCATGTTAAATCTTGGATTTGAACGTGACAATTTTGCACTGATGTTACGTCCTTGGTATCGTTTCGAAGAAGATACCAAAGATGATAACAACCCTGACATTACCGATTATGTGGGACGTGGGGATTTAACAGCGTTTTATCGTCATAAAGATCATGACTTTAGTTTGATGTTACGTCATTCATTGAAAGGTGGTGATGATTCACATGGTGCGGTGCAGTTCGATTGGACTTTCCCAATCAATGGTAAATTACGCGGCACAGTTCAATTGTTTGATGGCTATGGTGAAAGCCTGATTGACTATAACCATCGGGCAACCTATGTCGGTGTCGGTGTGTCATTAATGAATTGGTTTTAATGATTGCTCAATAATTAATTTACGGACGTAAAAGTAATTTCGCATTTTTAAGATGCTTTTAAGTCTAATCGACGGAGTCTTATATCTAGGGATTGAATAAAGGGATTAGCCTTCGGCTGGAGGTACTTTTGTTTCGGCAAAAGTACCCAAAACCATTGTCATCCGCAAAACTCGCTCTCTAGCGTCTATTTATTTAAAGTATCGCAAAAACATTTTTGATTAGAAGTCATCCTGTCTCAAACACTTGCGGATGACCTTACCGCGTATCGTTCTTTCATTTGAATCAAATTACGCTTCTGATGTTACTATGTAACATCAGTAAATAAAAAAACCATGCTATGGCGTGGTTTTTTTATAACTGTGAGAAAATGTACAAATCAACCAATCTGAATCTCAGAAGGTGGGTGTTTTAAGCGACTCTTCTTCGGTGTGGCAATCAGATAAGCCAGTGTTAAGGGTCCAAGTCGACCTGCGAACATTAATAACATCAGGGCAACTAAACTAGCAGGTTGTAAGTCACTGGTGATGCCACGAGATAGGCCTACTGTACAGGCAGCGGATACCGCTTCGAACAACAAATCTAAAAAGCGTTTATCAGGTTCGAGAAGCAATAGACTGAAAAAGCCAATGAAAATCAACGTTACTGTAATGAAAATCACCGCTAATGCTTTAAAGGTCGTTTTTTCAGAAACAGAGTGGTTAAACACACGCAGTTCATCTTCACGTCTTAAAAAACTGACCACACTGAGTACAACAATAATAAACGTCCCGACTTTGATGCCACCAGCTGTACTGAGAGAACCACCACCAATAAACATCAGTAACATTGTGACGAGTGATGATGCATCGCTCATGCTTTCCATGGGTAAGCTGTTAAAACCCGAAGAGCGCGGAACAGTTGCATGGAACCAAGCATTTAGGGCTTGGTCACCAAGTGACATCGTAGCTAAGGTAGCAGCATTATTAGCTTCTAATAACCAAATGGTGATGAAGGCAAAGACATTTAAACCCGCAATAGTCGATAAAATCAGCTTGCTATTGGTACTGAGTTTTTTCCAACTTTTATTGCGCTTAATGTCCATCAGTACCAAAAAGCCGATACCCCCAATAATGTAAAGCATACTGATGGTAAACGTAATGAAATAACGGTCAGCAAAGCTCATTAAACTATTGGGAAATAATGAAAATCCACCATTATTAAATGCTGAAACACTATAAAAGGCAGCATAGAACAGGGCCTGGTTAAAATTGTATTCTTGCATCCAAGCGATGGTCAAAATAACCGTTCCCACCATTTCAAAAAATAGCGAATAAAGCAGTACGCCTTTAATAGTCATGGTCACTTTGGCAAGACTGGTTTGTCCAATGGTTTCTTGAGCCATAATTTGTTGTTTTAGCCCAATTTTAGGGGACAAACTCATAGCGGCCAATATCGCAAAGGTCATAAAACCGAGACCACCGCATTGTAGTAAACCCATAATCACGACTTTACCAAACACCGTATAGGCTTCGCCGACATTTACAACTGAAAGTCCTGTAATGGTTACGGCAGAGGTCGCTGTAAAGAGGGCATTGATCCAACTTAAATCGCCATGATGTGAATATGGGAGCTTTAACAGCAAGGTGCCAATGATAATGAGCCCAAGAAAACCCAATGCCAAAATACTGGGTGGGCTAAGATTAATGGTATTACGCTGTTTATTGTGCAGTTTCATGTTTTTCTACTGTCATCTTGCGCGATTGTGTGCAAATAGACACGACGCTGATTACAAAGTTGCTTTAAAGTGTTTAGCCAGTCGACGTAAATGTTCGAGTAAACCTTCAACCACTAAAATATCGCCTGTTTGTAAAATCAGGTTCGGATCTAAACTATATTGAAGCTGGGTGCCACGTTTATGCAAAATCGCCTTTACTTCAGGGACATGACCCATTATTTGATTTAGACGCGTGCCTTGTTGTGATTCTTTAATTTCAACTTTCACCAAATAATGATCATCTTCGAGCACCATGTAGCGACTCACCATCGGATAACTCAGTGACTGGGCAACACGGACGCCCATATCTTCTTCAGGATGGATGATTTTGCTGATGCCTAAATGGGTTAAAATCATGTGATGCGCTTTGGACTTGGCTTTGGCCCAAATTTTGTTGATCCCCATGTTTTTAAGATGGAGCACACATAAGATGCTGGCTTCAATATCTTCACCAATTGCGACTACGACTGCTTCACAATTTTGAATATTGAGTTCTTGTAAAACGTGTTCATCTGTTGCATCAGCAATCACTGCATGGGTTAGTTGGTCCGAAATACTTTCAACAAACTTTTTGTTGCTATCGATTCCAATGACATCGTGTTTTAAACCCATGAGTTCAGTGGCTACAGTTGCGCCAAAACTTCCTAAGCCAATCACAGCGAATTGTGCCATGCCGTATTCCTAAATTATTCTAAAGTTATTGAATATGTTGATGTTAGCTTGTTCAGCCTAGAGCGGCTATGAAAATTTACATAATCCATCTAAACCGAAAAGCTCTAATTTTTAATTTCTTCAGTATTTTGATAGGCATAAAGTTCAGCAATATTGGGGCAATTATCCATAACTTGTTGGTATTTAAAAATTTCATAGCCTAGTTTATTTTTTAGAATATATTGAAATTGATGTTGATCTTCTTTAATGACATTAAGAGTGGCTTTACGAACAAGCTCGGAATTGTTCTTTAAACGGTTTAAGCCATCGCATGAAAATTCACGGATAATGGTTTGAACAGATTCGGGAGCGGTTTGATCACTTAGCTCATCAAAGCGAATATATACAATGTAATTTGGATATTGATTCAACATTTCAGCCTGCGCGGTATAGCCGTAAATATTTTCTAGATTTTGCGTACGTGACTGATTTGGAATTTGTTTCATACTTTGACGAATCTTATCTTCCTCTTGCTTAAGTTGATAAGCCGGATATACATAAAAATATCCACCTAAACCCACAATGACGATCATAAATAAGGCATAAAACTTCAATTTTAAATATCCATTTTGTTTTATTTTCAATGGATTATAGGGCGTGGTGAATTTAACAACAATGACAGCGTTGATGAATTAATTTGATGAATTTATTTATTTTGATTCAGGAAATAGTTGATGCAAATAAAAAAGCTGGAACCTAGATCCCAGCTTTCATATAGAAATTTTACTTATTTCAAGAAACGTTGATAACCGAGGTTATTGGTAATCTCAACATATGGATAGGTAATATTTTCCAATGTTTCAATTAAACCATCTGGGTTTTGTTTCGCATCCGTTGCTTCCATACCCACCAATACACGGCCTTCAGCAGCACCGTGGTTACGGTAGTGGAATAGGGTGATGTTATGCGTTGGGCCTAGACGTTCTAAGAAAGTCAGTAATGCGCCCGGACGTTCGGGGAATTCCACGCGGAATAGGCGTTCATTTTCAATATCGGCATGTCCGCCAATTAAATAACGGATATGGAGTTTAGCCACTTCATCATCTGAAAGATCGTCTACATCGTATTGGAATTTCAAAGTTTCAAAAATTTCCTGACGTTCTTTTTCGCCATTTTTGAGACTAATACCCACAAACACTTGAGCGGCACTTGAGTAGCTTGCGCGGTAGTTAAACTCAGTGATGTTACGGCCTTGTAGTGCACGGCAGAATTTAAGGAAAGAACCTTTTTCTTCTGGAATGGTCACAGCAAAGATCGCTTCTTTACGTTCACCCAGTTCGGTACGTTCTGCAATGTAGCGCAGACGGTCAAAGTTCATGTTTGCACCGCAAACAATCGATACCATATTTTTGCCTTCTAGACCATGCTCAGCAACATACTTCTTAATACCTGCAAGCGCCATTGCACCTGACGGTTCTACAATGCTGCGGCATTCATCAAAGGTATCTTTAATCGCTGCACAGATTTCATCGGTATTTACCAGTACAACTTCACGCTCAACAATTGGGCCTGAGTTATCTGATTTTTGTAGCTGAATCACTTCAAATGGTTTTTCACCAATTTGTGCAACTGCTGTACCGTCGGCAAATAAACCTACAGATGGAAGAATGACACGTTCATTGGCTTCAAAGGCTGCTTTTAAACATGCAGATTCGTCATATTCAACTGGAATGACTTTAACATGCGGTGCCACATCGCCTAAATAAGCGGCTACACCGGCAATGAGACCGCCACCGCCTACAGCAACGAATACGTAGTCAACATCGCGCCATTGACGCAAAATTTCGTTGGCAATGGTTCCTTGACCGGCCATAACGAGTTCGTCGTCATAAGGTGGAATAAAGGTCATACCTTCATCTTTTGCACATTGGATTGCATATTTATTGGCTACGTCAAAAGAATCACCATGCAGAACTACCTCACCACCTAAGCGTTTAACCGCTTGTACTTTAATGTCTGGTGTGGTTTTAGGCATAACAATAATGGCGCGAATTCCCAGTTTTTTACCAGATAGGGCCACACCTTGTGCATGGTTACCTGCTGAAGCCGTAATAACGCCACGTTCCAACTGAGATTTCGGTAATTGACTAATACGGTTGTAGGCACCGCGTAGCTTGAAAGAAAAGACAGGTTGTAAATCTTCGCGTTTAAAGCGAATGTTATTGTTTAGTTTTTCACTAATTCGTGGCGCTGCTTCGAGTGGGGTTTCGATTGCAACGTCATAGACCGTTGCCTGTAATATTTGTCGAACCAAACGAGACAGCATGTTAATTTTCCATCTAACAGTTTAAAATAGGGGTTTATTGTAACAAACCACTGTACATTTGGGCTGAAAAATCAGCGTCTAATGTCAAAAAATAGTTGAGCCAAGTTATGAGTCTGTATGCAACCCAAGATGAAAAGAAACAAGCTGCCGCAAAAGCTGCGTTAAAGCATTTGCCAAAGGGCGGTATTTTGGGTGTTGGTACAGGAAGTACTGTGAACTTCCTCATCGAATTATTGCCAGAGCTTCAACTCGAAGCTGCTGTTGCAAGTTCTGAAGCAACTGCACAACGTTTGAAAAAATTAGGCATTGAAGTGGTTGATATGAACCACGTTGGCGGTTTAGATGCCTATGTGGATGGTGCAGATGAAATCGACCGTCATATGCACATGATTAAAGGTGGCGGCGCTGCGTTGACTCGTGAAAAAATCGTGGCGTCTATTGCGAAAAAATTCGTTTGTATCGTAGATGATTCTAAATGGGTTGATCAGTTGGCACGTGAATTTCCGCTTCCTGTAGAAGTGATTCCAATGGCACGTTCTGCTGTGGCACGTAAAATCGTTTCTTTAGGCGGCGACCCTGTATACCGTGAAGGCGTAGTAACAGATAACGGTAATGTAATTTTAGACGTACACAACTTAAATATCCTAAATGCATTGGAACTTGAAAAGACTTTGAATGACATTCCAGGTGTAGTGTGTAACGGTATCTTTGCTCTAAACAAAGCGGATATTGCTGTTGTTGCAACTGATAACGGTATTGAAGAGCGTACTGCGGTTTAATCTATAGAAAATTTAATTGTAAATTGAGTTTCGATTTATATTAAATTTCTAATGGAAGTTCCCTCTCCTTTGAGGAGAGGGTTAGGGAGAGGTCAATTTAAAAGTCCCCTCATCCTAACCTTCTCCCTAAGGGAGAAGGGACTCCTAATATATTTTTGAAAATATTTAAAATTCAATTTTATGCATTATTAATAAGCTTTTAAGAAGAATAAATGACACCAAACCTTCCTGAAATTCAAATCACTCGAAAATTACGTGCCACACGCTTAAGATTGCGAGTAGAACCAACTCAAATTAAATTAACGGTTCCCCAGTTTTGTACACAGCGCCAAGTTCAAGATTTTCTGAAACAAGCAGAACAATGGATGATTGAGACATGGCAGAAGCAGCAGGAAAAAACAGGGCAGATTGATAAAACGCTTCCAGCTGAATTAAAACTATTCAATTTAGAACAGCCTTTAAAGGTTATTTATAAAACGCAAAAAAACTCATTTATCTTGGATGAAGAAAAGCATCAGCTTTTCATCAGTGATCGGCAGCCTGAGCAATATTTAAAAAGCTTTGTGATTGCTTATGCCAAAGAGTATTTACCAATTTATTTAAAGCAAGTGAGCAGTGAAACAGGCTTAAAATATGGTGAGTGCTCGATTCGTCAGCCCAAAACTCGCTGGGGTAGTTGCTCTGCAAAGCATGACATTATGCTGAATAGCGGCTTGGTGTTGCTCCCATTAGAAATTACGCGTTATGTGGCTGTACACGAGTTAGCGCATACTCAGCATTTTGACCATAGCCCAAACTTTTGGGCTGAAGTCCAAAAGCATGATTCAAACTATAAAGATCATCGGAAAACTTTAAAAAGTGGTGTGATGCCGTGGTGGTGGTGCTAGTATATTTTTCATAAAACCTAAACTGATTGGGTGTATAGTTATGAAAAATAGAAAAATTCTGGGATTAATTTTACTTGCATATTCAGCACCAATTTTGCAAATAGTTTTCAAGATCGGGATAGCTGGCAAAAAAAAACCGAAGTAATGATGGTTGATGATATTGATCTTAAAACAGATGAGCTGATTGAGCAGGGCTATGTTCCTGTGATGAGTGAAACATTTAAAAGTGTATCTACAAATAGGGGCTACAGCGATAGCATGTGGGACCTGAAAAATAAAGGAAATCAATTGGGGGCACAAATCGTTATTTTCACTAATACGCCTGTAGAGAGTGGAAATTATTATAGGTATAGAAATTCAAAGCCAGATTCATATCCGTTTTTAGTTGGTGATAATCAAAAAAGTGATTTAAATATTTATCCTGTAGGAACTATTGAGGCAGTTCCTCATCGTCTTGCGAACAGGACAGAATATTCCTCACGATATTTTTATAAATATAATTCAGTAACAGGAATTTATCCCACCATATTGTCTTCTAAGGATAAAATTAATAATGGCCTTCAGGGCGGAGTGATTGTACAAAAAGTTCAAGCTGGCTCTCTAGCCAAAGGCGTTATTTTACCGCAGGATATTATTATAAAAATGAATGATGATAATATTAATGATGTCAGTGCATTTGTTGAAAGTTCAAACTATTTAAGAGGAAACGTTGTAAAGTTTGAAATTCTGAGAAATGGACAGAAAATACCTTTAGAAATTAGTTTGAAACAATAATATTTGGCTGGAAGGTGGGACAATTGCACTTTTCATCCAATTTAAGTTTGGTGCTCTCTGAAAATATGTTTTTTCTTAAATTGATAAAAAGATCCGAATTGCAATAAACCCAAGCAAAACAGTTCAGAAATCCTCAACTTCCTGTCATACTACGCAGTCATCAAATGGATACTTTGAATAGAGGTAAAGAGCGTGATTTCAGTAGGTATTGTCGGCGGTACAGGTTACACAGGTGTTGAATTACTGCGTATTTTACTGCGACACCCAAATGCAGAAGTGAAAGTTTTAACTTCGCGTACTGAAAATGGCCGCCGTGTGGATGATATGTTCCCAAGTTTGCGTGGACATACAGACCTTTGCTATTCAGATCTAAATATTGAAGAACTAAAACAATGTGACGTTGTATTCTTTGCTACGCCTCACGGTGTAGCAATGAAACACGCAGAAGAGTTAGTTGCTGCAAATACTAAAGTGATTGACCTTGCTGCTGACTTCCGCTTGCAAGACTTAGCTCAATTTGAGAAATGGTATGGCCTAGACCATGCATGTCCAGAGCTATTAAAAGAGTCAGTTTATGGTTTGTCTGAATTAAACCGTGAAAAAATTCAAAAGGCTTCAGTGATTGGTAACCCAGGTTGTTACCCAACAACTGTTCAGCTCGGTTTAGCGCCAGTATTAAAAGCTGAAGGATTAGTGAAACCTGAAAGCATTATTATTGATGCAAAATCAGGTGTGTCTGGTGCAGGTCGTAAAGCCAGCCTAGGTATGATCTATTCTGAAAATGCAGATAACTTTAAGGCATATGGAGTTGCAGGTCACCGTCATCATCCTGAAATTGTAGAAGCCTTAGAAAATATTTCAGGTCAAAAAGGTGTGTTTAACGAAATTTTATTCGTACCGCATTTGGTACCAATGATTCGTGGCATGCTCAGCACTATCTATATTGATTTGACAGACGCAGGTGCTTCTGCGGATTTACAAAGCATATATGAACAGTTCTATGCCAATGAGCAGTTTGTAGATGTTATGCCGGCAGGTAGCTCACCTGAAACACGTACTGTGCGTGGTGCGAACCAATTACGTATTGCGATTTGCAAACCTCAACCGAAAAAATTAGTGATTTTGGTGGCTCAAGACAACTTGGTGAAAGGTGCTGCAGGTCAAGCCGTACAAAATATGAACTTGATGTTTAGTTTTGCTGAAAATGCAGGACTTCAAGGCATTGGTTTATTACCATAAGAAACGATTTAAAACTTCACACACATTTAAAACTGGATTTAAATGTGTGCCTTAAGTGAACTAAAAATAAGAGATGACGATGTCGAATACAGAATCTAATTTCAAGTCAGAACCAGAAAACAGTGAAAAAACGCCTTTTATGAAGACGAATATGCCACTGGCGATTGGTGCAGTTGTACTTGCATTGAGCAGCGGTTTGCTCGGATATAGTATCGGTCATCGTCAGGGCTTAACTGTGGTCGGATATGATGCAGATGCAGAGCAACTGGTTGATGTGGTGCAAAAGCAAAAAAATGAATTAGCAGGCCTGAATAAAAGTTTGAATGCGGCAATTCAAGAGCGTGATGTCGCTGTAAGTAATTCAAATGATTTATATTTGGCTGTTAAAAAAGCACGTGATGATCAAGAATTAACCGGTAATTTGGGTGTTTTGTATCGTGAAGTATTGCGCCAACGTGGTGGTATGCCGCTTGCAGTACAACATTTAGCGATTAAACCGTTACCTGAAAATGCGTATGAATACCAACTTGATCTCGTTCAAGTAAGTCCGTCAAAAAGTAATGTGTCTGGAAGTGTTGAGCTGCGTCTAATTAAGGGTACAGAAGTACTTGCAGTGCCTTTAGAAGACAAAAACTTTAACTTTAGCGAAAGTGAGCGACTCACTGGACGTTGGACCATGCCAAAAGGCTTTAGTCCAGACTTTATTGAAGTGCGTTTAAGCGGTTCTAAACCCGTTATTCGCCGTTTTAGCTGGTCGAAAGGTCAGCCTGTTGAAAATCAATCTGCTTTCCTTTCAGAAATTCCTCAAACTGAAGCAAGTGCAAACTAAGTGTGAAACCTAAATCCTATGCGAACCAATAAGCGTCAAACGTGTTTATCTGACATTAAAAATTCATTTTACCAATCTGGTTTAGTGGACTGGCATCTAAACCCGACTCTCAGCCAAGGTATGCAGGATGATGGTGATTCAGACATTCAAGTATTGACTGCGCCACCTGAGTTAAAGCGTCCTCCTATGTATGCTGTCGTTTTAATGAACGATGATTACACTCCAATGGACTTTGTAATTGAAATTTTACAACAATACTTTGCTTTGAATCTTGACCAAGCCACTCAAGTAATGCTAACTGTACATTATGAAGGAAAGGGTGTTGCAGGGGTTTATCCGCGAGACATCGCAGAGACTAAAGCAAATCAGGTCAATAATTACGCTCGGTCGCAAAGTCATCCATTACTTTGTCAGATTGAGCCAAAAGATTAATAAGGGGATTACATGCTCAGTCGTCAATTAGAAGTATCACTACGTTTGGCTGTCAGCATGGCTCGTCAAAAGAGACATGAATTTTTGACGGTAGAACATTTATTATTGGCTTTACTGGATAATGATTCCGCTGTTAATGCATTGAAAGCATGTGGCGCAGACATTATTGTGCTTCGCAAAGAACTTGAAGAATACGTAGAACAACATACCCCTAAGCTTGGCGAAAATAGCGATCAAGCACCACATCCTACAGAAAGTTTTGATCGTATTTTGCAGCGTGCAATTTTCCATGTGCAATCGAGTGGTAATGACCGCACTGTAGAAGGTGCAGACATTTTAGTTGCGATGTATTCAGAGCGTGATTCATTTGCGGTGTATTTACTTAAACGCCATCAAATCAACCGTTTGACATTAACGCAGTACTTGTCTCATGGCACACGTAAAGATGAAGTCCAAGCTGAAGAGGAAATTGAAGAGCTCGATGGTGAAAACACCACGTCTTCAAATTCTGGCCCATTAGAGCTATATACGACCAATCTGAATGTTGAAGCTCAAAAAGGCAAAACAGATCCACTAATTGGTCGTGAAAAAGAGATTGAACGTACAGCTCAAATTCTATGCCGCCGTCGTAAAAACAACCCGCTTTTGGTAGGTGACCCAGGTGTAGGTAAAACTTCTATTGCTGAAGGTTTGGCTTGGCTCATTGTAAATGGTAAAGCTCCTAAACCGCTTGAAAATGCAGAAGTATTTAGTTTAGATATTGGTGCTTTAGTCGCTGGAACTAAATACCGTGGTGATTTTGAAAAGCGTTTAAAACAACTGCTAAATGCCTTGAAGAAAAAGCCCGAAGCTATTTTATTTATTGATGAAATTCACATGATCATCGGCGCAGGCTCAAGTATGGGTAGCACGATGGATGCATCGAATCTCATCAAGCCAGCTTTGGCGAATGGTACTTTGCGTTGTATCGGTTCAACGACTTTCCAAGAATACCGTCAAGTCTTTGAAAAGGATCATGCATTATCTCGTCGTTTCCAAAAAATTGATGTCAATGAACCATCTATTTCAGAAACGATTGATATTCTGCGTGGCTTAAAAGGCAAATTTGAAGAATTCCATCATGTGAAATACGAAGATCAAGCATTGGTTTCTGCGGTTGAGCTTTCAGCGAAATTTATCAATGATCGTTTCTTGCCTGATAAAGCCATTGATGTGATTGATGAAGCTGGTGCGCAGCGTCGTTTAAAAGCTGAGCAAGATGATACGGTCATTTCAGTTGAAAACATTGAAGATATCGTATCGAAAATTGCACGTATTCCACCGAAAACAGTCTCTAAAGATGACAAGAGCGTTCTTGAAAATCTTGAGCGTGATCTGAAACGTGTGGTGTTTGGTCAAGATGAAGCGATTGAAGCGCTTGCATCGGCGATTAAATTATCTCGTGCAGGTCTTAAAGCACCAGATAAGCCAGTGGGTAATTTTGTCTTTGCGGGTCCTACAGGTGTGGGTAAAACTGAAGTCACTAAGCAATTGGCGAAATTATTAGGCGTCGAGCTTGTACGTTTCGATATGTCTGAATACATGGAACGTCATGCCGTATCTCGTTTAATTGGTGCGCCTCCGGGTTATGTAGGTTTTGATCAAGGTGGTTTGTTGACCGACGCGATTCATAAAAATCCGCATTGCGTACTTTTACTAGACGAAATTGAGAAAGCGCATCCAGATGTCTTTAATTTGTTATTACAAATTATGGATCATGGTTCATTAACGGATAACAATGGTCGTAAGTCTGACTTCCGTAACGTCGTGTTAGTGCTGACGACTAATATTGGTGCAGAATCAATTTCACGTGTGAGCATTGGTTTCATGGATCAAGATAACAGTAATGATAACCAAGACGCGATGAAAAAAGCCTTCTCTCCGGAGTTCCGTAACCGCTTAGATGGTGTTATTCAATTTAAAGCATTGCCAACAACTGTCATTGAAAGTGTGGTTGATAAGTTTTTAACAGAGCTTCAGGCACAGTTAGATGACAAAAAAGTGGTTCTTGAGGTTGACCAAGATGCACGCGAATGGATGGCAGAGCAAGGATACGATCGCTTGATGGGCGCTCGTCCAATGCAGCGTTTAATTCAAGAGCATTTGAAGAAACCGCTTGCTGAAATGATTTTGTTTGGCGAGCTTGCGGAACATGGCGGTAATGTTGGTGTTTCAGTGAAGAAAGAAAATGGCAAAGCTGTGGGCTTAAAACTCGAAGTGTTTGAAGACCAAACCGCTGAACCTGCTTAAGTAATTTAATTAACGAAAAACCCGTGCTTGCACGGGTTTTTTATATTTATTCGACGCTAGATTTGGGTTTCTCAATGATGGACATACCATTAACAAAAGTGCTGACCACATTTGGTTTATTTGCACTGACAGCACTGATGGAAATTTTAGGCTGTTACTTCCCATATTTGATTTTAAATCAGCAAAAATCGCAGTGGTTATGGATTCCTACAGCCCTTGCATTGGCTGCATTTGTTTGGTTATTGACGTTGCATCCAGCAGCTTCGGGTCGTATCTATGCAGCCTATGGCGGAATCTATATTTTCTCTGCATTACTGTGGTTGCGTTTTGTCGATCACGTAACTCTAACGCGTTGGGATATGCTAGGTGGCATCATTGTATTGGTGGGTGCAGCTGTGATTGCATTACAGCCTCAAGGTTTAATTCGTTAAGTAACGTTGCAGAAGTTAAACCAAGAGCTGTAAGAAATTAGATATTTATTTAAATTTGCACTCTGTATTTTTAATGATAATTTCGTATTGATTGCTACCCGAGCTTAGATCCATTTCAATTTTATATGGATTAACACGTTGAAATTGATGCTCGAATAGTAATTCACAGTTTTGGAGTGAATTATGCTTGATGAGTTGCTTCACCTTATGTTCACCGACTGATTGTTCAAATTGCGCAAAATCAGGGGTGGTGATAATACCATCAATTTCAATCTTATCCGCTTCAATTTCCATTTTTTCCATCAACATATTCTGATCAACTTGATAGGGAAGAGTGCGTGAATCTTCATCACTAATGGCAGCCAGTATTTCGTTTAAACCTGTTTTATTTTTAATTTTAAAATTGCTATCTAAAATCTGATTTTTCACCAAGTATTGATCTAATTCACTTGGTTCACCAGCAAAGCTAAAAGTAGATAAGCTCAATCCAAGAGCCAATAAGCAAATATTTCTTAAACGCATAATCTTAATCACTTATAAAAGTTATGGTTTTATTAAAGCATGCAAAAACAAAAAAAGCACCCGAAGGTGCTTTTTTATCTAAGTAAAACCTTAGTCTTTTTTAAGATTTTCGTTAATTAAAAATTCAACAAGTGCTTTTTGTGCATGTAAGCGATTTTCAGCTTCATCCCAAACCACAGCATTTTTGTGGTCAAGCATATTTTCAGAAATTTCTTCGCCACGATGCGCAGGTAAGCAGTGCATAAATAGGCAATCAGCGTGAGCAAGATCCATCAGGCGTTCATTCACTTGATAATCAGCAAAAGCTTTTTCACGAATTTTTTGTTCTTCTTCTTGCCCCATACTTGCCCAAACATCTGTCACGATTAAATCTGCATTAACTGCAGCATCTTCGGCAGAATCAACAAGTTCCACACAGTGTGCAAATTCAGATAAAAATTCTGCTTTAGGTTCATAGCCCTTAGGTGCAGCGATTTTTAATTTAAAGCCCCACATATGAGCCGCTTCAATATATGAGTTACACATATTGTTGCCATCACCAATCCAAGCAACCGTTTTACCTTCAATAGAACCACGGTGTTCAACAAATGTTTGAACATCGGCAAGTAATTGGCAAGGGTGGTGATCATCTGTTAATGCATTGATGACAGGAACTTTTGAATAAGAAGCAAAACGTTCAACAATGTCATGACCAAAAGTACGAATCATCACAATATCAAGCATGCTTGAAATCACACGTGCAGAATCTTCTACTGGCTCGCCACGACCTAATTGAGAGTCGCGAGATGAAAGGAAAATTGCACTACCACCAAATTGGCTCATTCCTGCTTCAAACGATACACGTGTACGGGTGCTCGATTTCTCAAAAATCATGCCCATGACTTTACCAACGAAAGGTTGGAAAACTTCATTGTTATGCTGTTTGCGCTTGAGTTCGATACCGCGCTGTACAATTTGGTTAAGTTCTAAAGTCGATAAATCGCGTAAAGTTAGAAAGTGACGTAGAGCCATTGTTACTCCACAATAATTGCTGAATCAAAAAACAAAACAACAATTAGTTGTTGGTTGGTTAGAGAAAAAGGAATCGATTAATATACTATAAGAGAGGTAAATTGCAAAAAATCTAGCGCTTTTGGTGACCGTCTAGGAAACGATCGACGCAATAACTGATGTAATTGATGGTTTCTTGATCATTTTCATCAATGCTGATGCCCATGAGAACGCGCCATTCTAAATTACGCAGAATCCCAAAATAAAACTGAGCCGAAAACAGCGGGTTTTCGCAATACAGCAAACCGTGTTGATGTGCTTGATATAAAATTTCGGCAACGGTGTTCTGAATTTGTTTCGGGCCTTGCTCATGAATATAACGTGCTATTTCAGGATTACGTCCTGTTTGTTCTAAGACTAACCGCATAAATGCCGCATTTTCAGGCATGACGATATGTTGATGAAAATTACTTAAGGTGTTGATGAGATAAGCACGAATATCGGTATTCGGGCTGACAGTAAACGGTAGGCAAATATCTTTGAAAAATAAGCAGCGACGATAGTCACAAATCGCCTTAAATAATCCGTCTTTATTACCAAAATATTTATAGATCGATGCTTTTGACCCACCGGCATGATTCACAATATCGTCTAATGAAACTGCATCAAAACCACGTTTTAAAAAAAGCTCCGTAGCACTTTCTAAAAGTGCAACACATCGTTCATGTCCGCGCCGCGTTTGTGGCTGGTCATACGTTAGAGGTTCAATGTGTATTAAATCTTGCATAAAGTGATAATTTTTAACAAAAAAAGAGCTAGTTTGACGATAATTATAGCAAAAAAATTAGTACTTTTCTGCTTTGCTCATAAATAAGAGATCTTTGACTAAAGAATAACAACAGATAGGTGACAAGTGAAATATTTGACTAAAGTTTTAGAGTTAATATTCTACAAAGCCATAGAGTTGGAAAAAAATATGGATATACTCAAACTTCGAAAATTAAAGTAAATGCCGTGGAAAGGAATATGACACAACAAACGTCTGCAGGCTTAAGATTTAGACAAGCATTGGAAGTAGAAAAACCATTACAAATCATTGGCACAGTAAATGCCTATGCAGCAATGATGGCAAAAGAAGTTGGCTATAAAGCCATATATTTATCTGGTGCAGGTGTTGCGAACTATTCATATGGTTTACCTGACTTAGGCATGACCAGTTTAGACAATGTTTTGGAAGATGTTCGTCGTATTACTGAACGTGTAGATACGCCATTACTTGTCGATATCGATACAGGTTGGGGCGGTGCATTTAACATTGCTCGTACAGTGAAACAAATGATTGCTGCGGGTGCAGCAGCGGTGCATATCGAAGACCAAGTGGCACAAAAACGTTGTGGTCACCGTCCAAACAAAGAAATTGTGTCACAACAAGAAATGGTTGACCGTATTAAAGCGGCAGTCGATGCAAAAACCGATTCAAATTTTGTGGTGATGGCACGTACAGATGCATTACAAAAAGAAGGTTTGCAGGCAGTGATCGACCGCGCATGTGCATGTGTAGAAGCAGGAGCAGATGCGATCTTTGCTGAAGCAATGACAGACATCACCATGTACAAAACAGTCTGCGATGCTGTGGGTGTACCAGTATTGGCAAATATCACAGAGTTTGGTGATACCCCTTACTACACCAAAGAAGAATTAGGCGAGCAAGGCATTTCAATGGTGCTTTATCCATTGTCTCCGACACGTGCAATGCAAAAAGCGGCACTCGAAGTGATGCATGCAATCCGCAATGACGGTACACAAGTCAATGTACTGGATAAAATGCAACAACGAAAAGAACTCTATCAATTCCTCGATTATCACACTTTTGAAAACACCTTAGATAAATTGTTCACTGAAGGAAAATAAAAAATGGCTGAAGGAAAAGTACTCACGGGCGCAGGACTGCGCGGACAAGTAGCGGGTAAAACTGCACTTTCAACTGTAGGCAAAAGCGGTGCGGGCTTAACCTATCGTGGTTATGACGTTCAAGACTTGGCAGAAAACTGCCAGTTTGAAGAAGTTGCGTACCTGATTTTCTTTGGTGAATTGCCAACAACAGAACAATTAGCAGCATACAAAGCTAAACTCAAATCATTGCGTCAATTGCCACAAGCGTTGAAAGAAGTATTAGAACGTATTCCTGCGGACTCACATCCAATGGATGTGATGCGTACAGGCGTTTCAATGTTAGGCAACCTTGAAACTGAACAATCGTTTGAACAACAACAAGATGTTGCAGACCGTATTTTGGCAACACTACCGGCAATCATCTGCTACTGGTATCGTTTTAGCCATGACGGCGTACGTGTAGAAGAAAATACCGATGATGATTCAATTGGCGCTCAATTCTTGCATTTACTTCGTGGTGAAAAACCAAATGAATTGCATGAGCAAGTGATGAACGTATCACTGATTTTGTATGCAGAGCATGAGTTTAACGCATCTACATTCACAGCACGTGTATGTGCTTCGACGCTTTCAGATATGCATTCATGCATCACAGGTGCAATTGGTTCACTACGTGGCCCATTACATGGCGGTGCGAACGAAGCTGCGATGGAAATGATTGAAAACTGGACGTCTCCAGAAGAAGCTGAACGTGAAATGCTCGGCAAACTTGAGCGTAAAGAAAAGATCATGGGCTTTGGTCATGCGATCTATAAAGACAATGATCCACGTAATGGCATCATCAAAATTTGGTCTGAGCGCCTAGCTAAAGACGTGGGTGATACCGTACTTTACCCTGTATCAGTACGCTGTGAAGAAGTGATGTGGCGTGAGAAGAAATTGTTCTGTAATGCAGACTTCTTCCATGCATCGGCATATCACTTTATGGATATTGCAACCAAATTGTTCACGCCAATCTTTGTGATGTCGCGTGTAACAGGCTGGGCAGCACACGTGATGGAACAACGTGCAGACAACCGTATTATTCGTCCAAGTGCGGATTATACAGGCCCTGAGCTTCGTAAAGTGGTGCCGATTGCAGAACGTTCTGCGGCATAATTTTAAAGTGAAATAAAAAAGCCTCAAAAGAGGCTTTTTTATTATTTGTTATTTGAGTTAACAATAGATTTCTTTCATAAGTCATTTTTCACTCAGTTCCAAGTTATAAATTCCAGCAATTAGATTGAATCTTAATGCTAGTCTTTTGCCTCGATTGCGATATCGCTCAGCAAGAATTTTGAAGGTTTTCAAACTGCCAAATACATGCTCAATTCCAATTCTTC
>NZ_VPAO01000019.1:0-70928 GCF_013419235.1 Acinetobacter sp. YH12098 | reverse complement strand
GCTGTATACGCTGATACTGAGGTGTGGTGTTTTGCCGTAAATATTTACGTACGGTATTTCTGGATAGCCCCAGTTCACGACTAATGGCTTTAATAGATTTACCTTGTTGATGAAGTATTTGGATTGTTACTGCTTGCTCCAAAGTTAACATGTTGAGCAGTCCAAAATGACCGCTATATTAACCAAGGGGGTCAGTTTTTAAATGCCATTAGGGGGTCATTTTTACACTGCCGCTAACAATAGTAATAATGGAAATATTATTTGTTTCATTAGTTTACACGCTTAGCTGCTGAATTTAGTTTAAAAGTATATTTCTTATATGGAGGAATAGGGGTTACGTATCCCACACTATCTGCTGGTTTCACTGTGTATCCTAATGTTAATTCAACCTCAACGAGTTGTAAGTTTGGCTCTGGTAAAGTGATATCGCAACTTCCAAGCGGTGCTTTCTTTTCATCTGTATCCCAAATTCCTTTTCCAACTGTTAATTTAGTTAGTAACACACTAAGCAGACAAGTTCCTTCTGCTAATACAGTCATGACTCCTGCCATTGGAAGTAGTTGTAAGCTCACTTGGAAACAGGTGGGCTTTTTTGTTATTTCCGTTTTAGCTTTGAATAACGGAAATGCATCAAGTCGCAGAAGCAAAATTTAGTAAAACTTCATGTTTAGAGGCTCATTCATTAATAGTGCTTAATTATATTTAAATGTAAAAATACCTATAAAAAATAGGTATTTAAAATCCGACTAAAACAGTTGTATTTTAATTTAAAAGCTGTAATTTGAAAGAGCGATCTAATAAAGAGACAACAAAATGCCTTATTCAAATACTAAAGCGATTATTGAGCAAATCTATAATTTTGTATTAGAAAAACATGGTTTAGCGTCTAAAAGTCGATTTATGCAGTTATCGATTTTCTTTAAAGAATTACATGAAGGGGATGAGTCAAAATTTACCGCAGATAGGTCTTTTTATTACAAAGGAATATTTAACAACAGAGAAAAAAGTGTATTTGCGAATGCTGCGCCAGACTTTTTTGATAAGCACAAGTTTTTGGATTGGGTTGTTAAATCAATTGATTGATTTCAACCAAATCGTTTGAGTACATATTCATCATTCATGCTGTATAGCCAGTCTGAATAGAAGATATGGATCAGAAATCAGTAGGTGTTTGTTATGAAATGCATGCTTATAGTCAATAAAGATGCATGATCAGTATGATGCCAGTAAAGTCTTCAATGATTAAAATTTAACTGCACATTTCGTTCTTTGATTTAAATAAAAGCTTGGTTCAAAGCAGAATATAAAAACCCATGTAAAAGACATGGGTTTTTAGTTTAAGTTGCACAATGTGATAATTTGGCTAAAAAATAAGCAATTCGATTCATTTGTTCTATGCTAAATGAGAAAATTATCATTTAGTTCCATTTCAGAAAATTGTATAAATAAAAACAGAAAAGTTCATATCAAAAAAATTAATTTTTAAATACATAGAGATAAGACCAAATTTGCAATCCTGTAGCAAATCTTCACAAAAATGCAATTATTAACAATAATGATTATTATTAACATAGTTTCACGCTGGCCAGCGTACTAAGCATGACTTGCACAGTTAAAGAAACATAATTACATGACAAAGCTTGGAAAAGCTTAAAAATAGAGGATATGGTCAGATGAAAGAGCTTGCTAATCGCTTGGCGATGCAGCATCTTGTCAATGCATACTCACAAGAAACCGGTAAAGGTATTTTGCTGGAAAAGTATCAACAGAATTCATCACAATTGACGTTTAGCCAAGGCTTGACGTTGTTATGCATCCCTTTAGATTGCATTCAATCACAGTTATTTGTACCACTATCTTATGTCAGCCTTGTTGGTAGACATCGTCTTGCAGATCTCCCATACGTTTTTAATAAAGGACAGAAACTGTCATTTAGTATCACCGCGATCGCGAATTTATTGCTTGAACAGCTCGTACAAGAGTCAGGTCATACACTGGATGCTTCATCATTATTAGAGCGTTGGATCGAAAGTCGTGAAGCGCTTATTCAATTTTTGACACTACGTGAACATGATTTTGAGGCTTTGGTCCAAGCGGAACAAAGTTTCATTGAATCGGAACAAGCTTTAATTTTAGGGCACAGCATGCATCCTGCACCGAAAAGTCGGGTCGGTTTTGTGCATGAAGATTGGGAAAGGTATTCGCCAGAAGCCAAAGGTCTAAGCCAACTGCATTATTGGTTGGTAGCTCCAGAATATATTCAAGAAGGTTCAGCTTTAGATCAAGCTGTATCAGCGCAATTGAAAAGCGAATTGCAATGGCATTTATCAGAAACAGATCAAGCGCTACTGAATGCTTATTCGCATTATAAGTTATTGCCTTTGCATCCTTGGCAAGCACGTTATTTACAGTCAAAAACATGGTTTAAAAACTTAAAAACCAAATTAAAAATTATCGATTTTGGCGAGAAAGGTTGGGCATTTTCCCCAACAACTTCGGTACGCACCATGGCAAGTTTTGCAGCGCCGTGGATGTTAAAACCGTCGCTATCCGTGATGATCACCAATTCAATCCGAGTCAATCTGGCCAAAGAATGCCACCGTGGTGAAATGACCCATCGACTTTGGCATTCAAGTCTTGGTGAACGTATTTTAAAACAATGCCCAACGCTCAAAGCGGTGAATGATCCTGCATGGATGGCATTGAGCATAGATGATGAAATAGTCGATGAAACTATTTGCATCTTCCGTGATCAGCCTTTTAGTGAAAAGCAGCAGGTGAGTTGTATTGCATCATTGTGTCAAGATCATCCTGCACAGCCGATAAGCCGTTTTAATGCACTATTCGAACAAATCGCAAAACAACAACCTGAACTTGATCAAAGCGCCATTGCGATCAATTGGTTTAAACAATTCTTAGCTATCAGTCTAAAACCACTGATGTATTTGTATCACCGATACGGAATGGCTTTTGAATCACATCAGCAAAATGTCTTACTTGAGCTTGAAAATGCAATGCCTAAATATCTATGGCTGCGTGACAATCAAGGCTTTTACTATATTGAAGAACTTGCAGGTGATGTCTTAAGCGCGTTTCCAGAGTTGCAAGAAAAAGCGCATGCCGTGGGTTCCAAAGCCTTTGTCGATGAGCGCTTTAGCTATTATTTCTTTGGTAATACTTTATTCGGCATTATCAACGCAATTGGTGCAACTGGATATGTCAAAGAGCAAGTGCTGATATCGATATTGCAAAATGAACTGTTGGACTTATATCAGGCTTATCCAGAAAGTTCATTGATTCATTCATTACTTTATCAGCCGACCTTGCCGTATAAGGGTAATCTGTTGACGCGCTTGTATGAGCTGGATGAATTGATTGCCCCAGTCGATCAGCAATCGGTTTATGTACAGTTGCCAAATCCTTTATGTGTGGAACAGAAGGATGTGCAATATGCTTGATTTTATTGGGATAGGCTTAGGGCCATTTAACCTCAGTTTGGCGAGTTTGCTACATAAGCAAAATCATTTGCAGTATCAATTTTTTGAAAAGAAACCACAGTTCGACTGGCATGCGGGTATGCAATTGCCCAATACAGTATTGCAAGTGCCGTTCATGGCCGATCTGGTTTCCATGGTTGATCCAACCAGTCCTTTTAGTTTTTTAAACTATTTAAAGGCACAGCAGCGTTTATATAAATTCTATTTTTTAGAACAAGCTCAGATTCCTAGACGTGAATATAATCATTATTGTCAGTGGGTTGCAGACCAACTAGAGCATATTCAATATCAATCAACCGTAAAAGCCATTTATGCCCAAGAGCAAGGCTTTGAAGTCATGGTTGAGCAAGATGGACGTTTTAGACGTTATCAATGCCGAAATTTGGTCATTGGTTCGGGTAATGTTCCGCATCTACCACAGTGTCTAAAAGACATACAACAGCAATATCCGGAGCGCTGCTTACATTCTGCAAATTATTGCAATGCAGCGTTAAATCACTTGAAAGGGAATGTGGTTGTACTGGGATCAGGCCAGTCTTCGGCCGAAGTCTTTATGGATCTGTTTGATCGTCAATATATTCAGGATCAGACCACAACAGCGCAGTTTAAGTTGCATTGGCTGACCCGTTCTAATGGGTTTTTCCCGATGGAATATGCACCACTTGGATTGGAGCATTTTAGTCCGGATTATACCGCGCATTTTTATCAACTGAGCCCAGAAAATAAAGCCGAACTATTGAAGCAACAAGGCCTGTTATATAAGGGCATCAGTGCAAAAACCATCCGTGATATTTACCAAAAACTATATCACCGGAGCATTGGTCAAAATATTAAACAGACGCATTTACATGCTCAGGTGGGTTTGGTCGCTGCCGAGCCGCATGGCGCGGGCATCCGTTTGCAGTTTCAGCACAAAGTCACAGCAGAACAATTCTATCTAGATGCAGACTTTGTTGTGGCTTCAACGGGATATCACAGTCCAGAGTGGCAATATCTCAAATATCTAAAACCGCTGATTCAGTGTGATGAATTCGGTCGTTGGAAAATCAGTCAGGACTACCGAGTACAGCATGACGCTGTTGGTGAAATTTTTGTTCAAAATCAGGAAATGCACAGTCACGGTGTAGGAACACCAGACTTAGGGCTTGGAGCCCACCGTGCAGCGGTCATTGCCAATCAATTATTGGGTTTTAACTTATACGATTTGGGTGATCAAGCGCAAAGTTTCCAACATTTTTCACCAAGTGAAAATGCTGAAATGCACAGTATGGGCATTGTAAAGAAATCAGCGCCAACCAATATCCAAAGACCAATATCCGTAAAAAAAACCATTGCCAACTATGCAATGAACCGCAATACGACCATGCCGAATAAGCAAGAACAGAATGCGGTTAAACTCGAGAAATTATAATGACATTTGCAAAATTACAGATAAATCAAACGCAGTGGCGCCGTGCAGGGCAAAGACTGATTGAAATGGCGATTGCTGAATTTTTATATGAAGAAATTATTCAAATTCAGCCAGTGGAAAATAACACTTGGCAACTCAATCTGGATGATAAAACGTATCAATTTGAAGCGACTCAGTTTCTGCTTGGGCATTGGCGTATAGTTGAAGGGAGTGTTCGAGATTTAGGTGATTCGACAGCACAGCCCGCATGGAATCTACATGAATTTATTCGTGCCTTTTCAAATCAAGCTGAAGTGAAACCTTTTACCAAGGCCTATTTGATTAAAGAAATGAACAATACATGGTTGGCTGAAGCACATGTTTTTGATGAGCAAAGATTGCTGAGTCAGGCTGTGCTGTCAGCGCCACACTATCAAATTGAAGGCATGTTACGTGGACACCCATGGCTCATTATGAGTAAGGGGCGTATGGGCTTTGGCTATGATGATTATTTAAGCTCAGCACCAGAGATTTCTCCAACAGTCAAAGTCTTGTGGTTAGCTGTTCATCGTAATTTAGCTGAGTTTCGTTCGACCGAGGCTTGGGATGCGAAAAGCTTATATCGCCATGAATTGAATTCTGCGCAATTACACGATTTTCAACAGCAATTGGCGGACAAAGCCGTAGATGCTGCTGAGTATTATTTTATTCCTGTACATGCGTGGCAGTGGCATCAGTGGTTAATCCCGACCTATGCCAATGAAATCGTTGATCAGCGCATTGTTGAATTGGACATTGGACAAGATGACTATGTGCCAATGCAATCAATTCGTACCTTATGCAATACCAGTCATCCTGAACGGCATTATGTGAAGTTACCTGTCAGTATCTTTAATACGGCGGTATATCGAGGTTTGCCTTCAAAACGAAATTTAGCTGCACCTGCGGTGACCGCTTGGCTGAAGGACATTCAACATCATGATGTAGACCTGCAAAAAACTCAGGTGGAGTTTTTGGGCGAAGTCGCAAGTCTCACTTTGCAACAGCCGTGTTTTGATCAGATAGACGGTGCGCCTTACCAATTTAAAGAATTGTTTGGTTGCCTATGGCGTGAAAGTGTAGAGCCTTGTATCGGTGAACATCAGTTGGCGCTTTCCCAAGCAGCATTGTTACATCGAGACCTAAACGGTCAGTCTATTTTATCCGTGTTGATTCAAGCTTCAGGTTTAACGCCTTTGCAATGGTTGAAACGATTTGCCGAAGTTTGTGTAACACCGCTACTGATTTGCTTATACAAATATGGTTTGGCTTTTTCTCCACACGGTGAAAACACCATGTTAATCCATGAAAATGGTCTACCAAAAAAAATGGTGCTGAAGGACTTTATTGATGATGTCAATTTAGTTGATGAAGATTTTCCAGAACTCGAAAATTTACCACCTGAAGGGCAAATTTTACTGCGTCATCCTGCTGAAGAACTTAGCCACTTTATCTTTACAGGTTTGTTCATGGTGCATTACCGCTATATCTGTAATGTCTTCCTTGAAGATTATCCACAGCATACAGAACTTGAGTTTTGGCAAACCATCTCCACCGTGATTGACGAATTTCATCAGGCACATCCTGAATTGGCAGATCGTATTGAAAAATTCAGTATGTTCCGTCCACGTTTCGAGAAAATTTGTCTGAACCGTGTTCGACTGTTTACCACCAGTTATAACGACGAAGCAGAACGACCAGTACCTGTATTTTTAGATCCTATTGCAAACCCTGTGAGTCCAAGCACTTTAAATCAGTGGGCGAAACAACAGCATACCGCCGAACAGAAAACGACAACTAATCGTATTGCGTCATAAACAGATTTTTGAGCTAAGAACAGAAAAGATTAAACAAATTTAAAGGACGACATCATGACAACGTTATCACGACAACTACCTGATTTTTATGAATACCATGAGAATGAGACGCAATACTACTTACGACAAATGCAATATCCAGAAGATATGGCTTTGGTTCATAAATGGATGCATGAACCTCATGTTATTCCACAGTGGCAGCTCAATAAGTCAGAAACTGAACTAAAAGTGTATTACGAAAAAATGCTGGCAGATGATCATCACCGAATTTTGATTGTGGGGGTAAATGGTGAAGATGTGGGCTACACAGAGATCTACGAAGGAAAACGGGATCGATTAGGTTTGTACTACGACGGTGATGAGCTTGATCTAGGTTGGCATTTGTTATTTGGTGAAAAGTCCGTTTTTGGTAAAGGCTATTTACGTCCCGTCATGCGTTTATTGAGTTTTTATATCTTTGAAAATGCTGCATCAGCCAAGATTGTGGGAGAACCTGATCATAGTGTGAAGCCTTATGCCGTTGTGGTTGAAGACATGTGCTATGAAGCGCAGCGCCTAATCCCAATGCCTGAAAAGACCGCCATGTTGTATTACTGCTTTAGAGAAACATTTTATTCAAAATTTGGTCATTACTTAAACGACTCCAAGGCATTTCAGCATCAGCAACTAGCTAAGGCGGTGTCATGAGTTATCGCTGCACCCACATGCACATACTGGACATGCGCTTTTCAGCGCATGTTTCAGTGGAAGAGTTTGAACAATGGTTGACTCAAGTTGAGCGCTTTTTTCTGAAAAGTCAGCCCTTTGTTTTGGTTATGCAAACGGCTGAGGGAACGACTTTTCCTGAAGAATATCGGCAAATACAGGCCGTTTGGTACAAGAAGTTTAAACATCTCTTTTTTCAATATTGTTTGGGTCTGGTGCGTATTGCGCAAGATCCAGATGACTTCAAACGTTTAAATACACCCGCGCTGCATGCAGCGTGGCGTGTGCCTTATTACGTTTCATTAGAACAGTCTGATGCGCTGCAATGGGCAGTGCAGAGGTGGATATGCAACAACACCCAAGAAAATTAAATCATGCAATTTCACCATCTCAAATTTCAGTCCTGAGTTTGAGCGTCGTGATTATTTTGTACTTAGCACATGCATTGCCTTTGTATTTTTACAATGTGGCTTTGCCTGCCATTTTACGACATCAAGGGGTAGATTTACGCTGGATCGGCATGTTATCGCTGCTTTATATTCCATGGGCATTCAAGTTTTTTTGGGCGCCTTGGATCGATCAGCTCTATGTCAAAAAACTCGGTAAACGTAAAACATGGCTGTTGTTTACGCAAATCGCATTGGTACTGGGGGTACTGGTTTTAGCCTTTACGCAGTTTTCTTATGGGCTGACTTTATTTGTCATTGTTGGTTTATGGATTTCAACGTTTGCAGCAACGCAAGATATTGCGATTGATGGTTATACCGTAGAGAAATTTACTGAAGGCAATTACCGTCTGGGCAGTATGGCACAGAGTATTGGGGTGGCCGTCGGTAGCATGCTAGGTGGCGCTGCGACTTTATGGATTTACCAATATTGGGGTTGGCAGTCAGCGCTCACAACTTTAGCACTGCTGACATTTTTAACCATGTTTGCTGTGTTTTTTATTCAAGAAGAACCACAAGCTCAAATTGCCAAAGCTAAGCCAAGCCTACGTCAAGCTTTTAAACGGCCTGAAATTCGTTGGGCCTTGCTGCTCATCATTTGTTATCGCGTGGTGGAAGCACCCGCTATGGCGATGCTGAATCCGATGTTGATCGACCAAAAATGGTCACTGTCTCAGATCGGGGTGTTGATGTCTGTGGTCGGTGCCGGTGTCGGTCTGATTGCAGCTGTTAGTGCAGCTGTATTGCTGAAAAAAATCAAAGCGACGCAGTTGTTGGTCTGGGCAGGATGGTTGCGTACATTGCTATATGCCGTGATTGGGGCAGCCGTTGTATTGGGGTGGTTGAATCAATGGCATCAGCTTTTAGGTGTATTTGTCGTGTTGATGCTAGCCATTCGTTATATCGCCATGACATCACTCTATGCCTATTTCATGCAGACCAGTTCTAAAGAACAGGCGGGTACCGATTTCACCATATTAGTGTGCTTTGAATTGCTTGTTTACTTTATTGGCGGCGCATTTTCAGGCTTTCTCGCAAAATCATTAGGCTATGGACATTTTTATCTAGTACTGGCAATCGGCTCAGTAATCAGCGTCTTAATTAGTCAGCGCATTGTTTTAAAAACACAAAATTTAAAAACTCAAACACTTCCGACTCAATCGGAACTCTAAGAAATGGAAAAGAATATGAAACGTTTAGCTCTACCGATGCAACTGACTTGTCTCAGCCTAGCAATTTGCACTCAGCTTTATGCGCAAGAGGTCACGACAGACACTGCACAAAATACTGCAGTTGAAACACAAACTGCAGAAGCTACTAAAATGGCACCGATTGTTGTGACGGCAACTCGTTCTGCGAAAAGCATTGCAGATATTGCGGGTACGGTGTACAGCATTCCTAAAGAAGAAATTGAAAAACAAGCCAATGCAGGTAAAAGCACAGCTGATATTGTCGGTTTATTGGTGCCATCACTGACTCCATCAAGTGGTACAACGTCTAACTATGGGATGACCATGCGTGGACGTGTGGTGCAATACATGATCGATGGTGTGCCGCAAACGGGATATCGTGATGGATCTCGACAACTGGCAAGTATTAGCCCGTCGATGATTGAACGAATTGAAGTGGTCTCTGGTGCAAGTAGTATTTATGGTTCAGGTGCGACAGGCGGTATTATCAATATCATCACTAAACGAGGTGGATCTGAGCCGCTGAGTTTTGAAACAAAAGTAGGAGTCACTTCTGGTAATAACTTTAAGTCCGATGCGCTGGCTTATGAAGCTGCGCAAACCATGAATTTTAATCAAGGCAATTTACGCGGAACTTTAGGTGCAAGCTATACCAAACGTGGCGAAATACAAGATAGCCATGGCAACCGTATTGGACCTGAAATTGCGCAAACAGACCGTCAAGATACCGACACTTTAGATCTAAATGGTCGTGTCAGTTGGAAAATTGCCGATGGTCAAACGTTGAGTTTTGGCGCGCAATATTATAATGATGAGCAAGATAGTGATTATGGACCTGACTATGGTCCAAATTTAAATGCGCTGCGCTCACAGCCCGTGGGTGGCAAGCTGCCGTTGTCATTAAATGCAGTAAAGGGCTTACTACTTGCTGAACAACCACAAACTGAACGTTATAGCGTCAACGCACAATATGAAAATCAAGATATTTTAGGCCACCGTCTAAACGCTGAAACCTATTATCGAAATGAAAAAGCACGGTGGTTCCCATCTGCACGTCAAATGGCACCTGAACTCTTCTTGGTGTATCAGTCAGAAACCGATATTGATGTGTTAGGCGCACGTGTTGCTCTACAAAAAGATCTTAACTTAAATGGTCGTGAACTGGGGCTAACCTATGGTGTGGACTATGAAAATGAAAAAGATCAACAAAATATCCAAATGTATGACAGCGCAACGTTTATTCAAAGTAATGGTTTGAGTTATCAGCCGTTTAACTACTATGCCTTTGGCCCAGATGTTGAAACAGAAAAACTTGGCGTATTTGCCCAAGCGCAATATGAATTAACCGACCGACTTGGCTTACAAGCAGGCATTCGCCATGAACGTGTAGAAAGCGATGTCGATTCATCTGTGCCTTATATGGAAGCAATTACTGCAGATTTAACCCCAGGTTATGTGGCGAAAACACTGAATGGCGGCAAAGTAAAACATGATGCAACGCTGTTTAATGTTGGCGCGGTGTATCACTTAACAGATGCACAGCAAGTGTTTGCCAATTTCTCACAAGGTTCAAACTTGCCCGATGTGCAACGTATGCTGCGCGATGTGCCGGTAAATTCTGTGATTAATAGCCAAACCATTGACCCGATTAAAGTCAATAACTATGAACTCGGTTGGCGTGTACAAAATGCCGGTGGTTTAAATGCAGGAGTGACGGCTTTTTATAATGACTCAGATAAAAGCCTGAAATTTGGTGCGCCGAATTACACCATTGATGTTATTGATACCGATGAACGTATCTATGGTGTCGAAGCCAATGCCAGTTATGAAGTTCAACCAAATTGGACGGTTGGGGGCACAGTTGCATATACCACGGGCCAATTTGAAAATACCCAAGGTGACTGGCAAGAATTGGATGCTATTCGTGTAGCACCTTTAAAAGGAACAGCATTTTCAGAGTGGCAATTTGATAATGACATGAGCCTACGTGTTCAAGCTTTAGCGATTGGCGGTACAGACAAAGCCCAAAAAGACGCTGTGAAATATGGATCTGCTCCAGCAGCGGCAATTAAAGGCTTTGCAACGATGGACGTGATTGCCAATGCAAAAGTAGGACCGGGTAATGTGGGCTTTGGTGTCTACAACGTGTGGAATACGGATTATAAATCGGTATACAGCCAGTCGGTTGAAACTGTCTATGGCCCAATTTCTAGCCTAGCTGCTCAAGGTCGTATCTACGGTTTAAGTTATACCGTGAAATACTGATTTAAATCCTGAATCGGGTTTAAAGCACGGGATCGTGACTTACAAAATAGAGGTGGCTTAAGTCACCTCTATTGTTTATAACGTAGCCATTAAAAATGGATAACAAAAATAATGGATCGAAATAATAAACTGTTTATTGCTGCCAGTCTTGCCAATGGTGCAAGTTTCTCGATGATATTGCCGCTGTTGGCGCCATTGGTTCGAGAGTTAAAGCTTTCTGAACTACAAGGCGGCGCGATGGTTTCCGTCGGTGCGCTGCTGATGGCTATCGGTGCGATTTACATTTCAAAAAATCAATCCAAGTTTTCGATTTATCAACTCTTGAGTATCGGTTTTGTGGGCATGGCTGTGACATGGGGGCTATTTACTGCAGTGTTGATGTATGGCCTTTCTGTTCAGATAGGGATGTTGTTGCTGTTTAGTTTACTAATGCTTTCACGTGCAGCCACTGGGGTATTTATGGCGATGCCACAGATTGCCTTGCAAACTTATGTGATGACTCGTTTTAACAATGAGCAGCAGCGTTCACAAGCAATGTCAAAATTCGGTGCATTAAACAGTGCAGGCGTGATCATTGGTCCATTTCTAACAACCTTACTGTTGGGCTTTGGTGGAATCATGACGCCGCTTTGGGCAGCAATCATTATTTTAGCGTTGATTTCTGCGGTCTTGGTGTTCAGCTTTGACCGACATACCGAACAGCATAGCGTTGAAAAGCCAGTGACAGAAAAGCATGAGTCACCATCTACGGATTTGAGCATTCAGCAATGCTATCCATGGTTAATGTTGGGATTTAGTCTCTATCTTGCCATCGTGACAGTGAATTTAACGGCAGGGTTTTATATTCAAGACCGCTTTAATATGACTGCTGCAGAGGGTGCAGTGCATTTTGCAGAGTGTTCTCTCGTCGTGGGTATCGCTTTGGTGATTATGCAAACGCTGATTTCTAAGTATTTAAATTGGTCCGTATATCGCTTACTGTGGGTTGGGCTGTTTAGCATGGCAGCAGCCTTGCTGATTTCGGTTTTCACCACTGAATTACAGATATTTCAAGCTACATATCTTTTATATGGTATATCGGTTGCATGTTTAATCCCTGCATTTACAACGGGTGCAGCGCAAACGGCGCCCAGTGCGTTACAGACTAAGGTGGCAAGTTGGTGTACAGCCACTCAGGCTTTGAGCTTTGTTGTCGGGCCACTGATTAGTACGGGTTTATATCAGTGGCACAAAGAATTTCCGTATTATTTTTTATTTTTAGTGATGCTCGGTCTGATCGTATTCTTTTTATTTCAAACCAAAACTCAAACCGTGAAGCGAGTTACTGAGTGAAATTGCAGTGAATTGTATATTTACAGCAATAGATCACTGTGTAGACCGTACCATCCTGACAACAGTGGGTTTTGATTACATGATGTTACTTGATCAGCGATTGATTTTACAAAATAGATTTTAAAAGCAAGCTTTTTGATTAAAAAATAACCACAATTGTTTCATTAATTCTCAAAGTACTGAATCAATAGTTTTCTCCGTTATTCTTTTCACATAAAAAATAACGGAGGTTAAATGCTTAAATTTAATAATGATTTGGTTCTGGGCGCCATTTTTGATATGGATGGAACAATGTTTGATACTGAACGTTTACGGTTTCAAACATTGAAACAGGCATCTCTTGAATTGATCGGTGTTGAGTTTTCCGAATCATATCTGATGAATTGTTTGGGGTTAAGTGCACAAAGCGCGCATCGATTGGCCCAAGCCGAATATGATGAAAACATTCCATACGCAGATATTCGCAAACGCGCAGATGAATTAGAGTTGGAGCATGTTCGTCAGTTTGGTGTACCGATCAAAAAAGGCTTGGTTCAAGTATTAGAACGCTTACGCAAGTCAGGACTGAGGATGGCCGTGGCAACATCGAGTCGCCGTGCAATCGCAGAAGAATATCTCATCAATGCCAATGTGTATAAGTTCTTTGATGTCTTAGTCTGTGGCGATGAAGTTGAAAATGGTAAGCCACATCCTGAAATATTTATGCGTGCTGCCGCAAAGCTGAATTTAAATCCTGCTGATTGTTTGATGTTTGAAGACTCGGAAAATGGTGTGACTTCGGCCTTTGAGGCTGGCGGTATTACCGTACTGTTTAAAGATATTAAATCGCCCAATCAAAACATGCTGTCCAAAGCCAAATATTATTATGAATGTATGTATGACTGTTTGACGGAACTTGACCCGTTCACTGCGCATTTAGAGATGCCGCATGTGCAAGAGGCTTTTCCACAAACCCTTAATCAGCTCACTGTCGGTATTCATGGTTTTGGAGCGATTGGTGGTGGCTATTTAGCTCAAATTTTGTCGCATTGGGATGGTTATACTCGCCCGAAAAAAATCTATGCTTCGACACGTAACCCTTTATATCGCTCTGCGGTCAATGCATTTGGTACCTATTGTATTCGCTATGGTCAATTGTCTTATGACGAACGCATTGAAAACATGGCAGTCATTGATGCTGAAAATATTCAGCAGATGCAAGAGATGTACACAGAGTCGAGTTTGGTTGCCATCTGTTTGCCTGAAAAAGCGATTGCGGAAGAAGCCAATACCATTGCACAAGGCCTGTATGCACGACATATTGCACATGATGAGAAAGCCATCGAACCCCTAACGATGCTCATTATTTTGAACAAAGTCGGGGCAAAACATTTATTAATGACACATTTAAAACAGGCTTTAACTGAGCTTGCAGGGGCGGTCGTTGCTGAGAAAATCATGCAACAACACTATTTTTGCGATACCGTGGTCAACCGCATGGTATCTAAGTTGAGTGACCAAAATTTATATCGTCAGCTCCGTATAAAATATAATATTTTCAAACAATTTCAATTAGATGAAGTTGAAGTGGATGCTCAATTAGACTTAGAAGATGCGACGAAATTAAATCCTGATCAGGAGCGTCAAGCTACTTTATATGTTGAGGATATGCGACGCAATTTTCACCCAAGTCATATATTGCAAAGCATGGATTTAATTTTATTTAACGCAGAATCTGACATGCCGATCTATGTAGAAAATAACAGTCCTTTGTTAGAAAAAATGCGTCAAATGATTTTGGTCGATCATATTGAAGATATCCAGTTAATTAAAAATCGCTTATGGAATGGCGTGCATGCCATGTTGGCTTGGCAATCTGCACTGTTCAATCATCAAACCATAGGTGTGGCACTTGCAGATAATCGCGTTGATCAATTTATGCATGAACTCATTGGCGAGGTGCAGGCTGGTTTAGCACGATGCTTACCAAATCGTGCTTTTGATCTAACACGACTGGCAGAAAGCTTTATAAACTCTTGTGAACATGCGTATAAAGATCCATGTGCGCGTGTGGCACGAGATCCTTTACGTAAACTTGCAATTAATGAACGAGTGTTGGGCTCGTTGGCGACCAATGTGAAATATGGACTGGAGACAACACATCTACAACAAGGGATTGTCTATGGTTTGATGTATGCCGTGAGTGTAAATCAATGTACGATGGATCAGGCTATCAACTTTATCCAGTTGCAATTTTCAGAACTGAAAAAGACCAACGAGCTTGAACAACTGGAACGTATTGAACAGATTGAGGCCAATGTAATGATACAGTTGCAGCATTTTTCTGATCAGTCCACAGAGCAGTTTACATCTTGGAAAAACCATGCTGTAACGCAAGATCAGAAAGATACTGCGAAATTTGCCTAAAATATAATGCTTATCTGTGCGCAATGTATATTGAATCAAAATGCTGAGTATGACTCGGCATTTTTTTCTTACAAAGAAGCTTTAGATGAATGAATTTCAGCTTTAAATGAATATTACTAAATCAAAATTGGGCAAAGTCTGTTTTGATTCATGCTTTAATAAAGCAGATTGAATTTAAAGTGATTTATCTGTGTTTTTAAAACCCTCAATGCAAGTCGTACCGACGCTCAATCAGGATTATCCCGATTGGCATCAAGGTCGTCAGCACTATGCTTTGTGGTATATAGAAATACAGGATCCTGAATTATTGGCGTATCTCGCAGCACTTCGAGCGCAGTTTTCAGATCTTTTATACACGCCAAATACGCGCCAATTTCATATTACCGTGTTTATTTGTGGCTTTATTGAAGAGTTAAATAAAACCCAATTAATAGATCATTCTGAACAACGATGGAATGATAATTTCTCAGCAGATGAATTGGCACTGCACCGACAACAACTTCGACAGTTATCGCTATCTAATATTCGGTTACGTACAGGTCAGATCAATAGCTTTCAAAGCGCGCTGTTTATTGAAATTGTGGATTTAGATCGTAAGTTAGAGCATCTACGTCAAGCTTTTAATTTAAGTTCGAATGAAATTGCACCGATCGAATATTGTCCGCATATCACATTGGGCTTGTATAAACAGGCATGGAATAGCGATGATATTTTTGAAAGAATCCAACAAGTTGAACAGCACTGCTTTGATTTTGAAAGCGAGCAACTGACTTTTGGTCATTATCAGGCTCAAGTACTACAAGGGGCATTAAGTCCTTATTATCAACATCAGTTTAGACAAAATATAGAGATGGCACAGTCATGATTCATTTCATTTTGGGTGGGGCGCGTTCAGGTAAGAGCCGACTTGCAGAACAAAAAGCCAAAGAAAGTGCTCAAGCCGTGATCTATGTGGCTACAGCACAAGCCTATGATGATGAAATGCAGGAGCGAATTCAGCATCATCAAGCAGACCGACCTGAACATTGGGGGCTGATTGAAGAGCCTCTATATTTAGCCGACCGCTTAGTTGAAATAGACCAAGCTCATCAAACCATTCTTATCGATTGTTTAACGCTGTGGATGAGTAATTTATTGCTGCATGAACAAGCAGACTTTCAACAGCATCAATGCCAAAAATTACTTACGGTGCTGCCAAAATTAAAGTCAGACATTATTTTAGTCAGTAACGAAACTGGGCTGGGCGTTGTTCCTATGGGACAAATCAGTCGAAAATTCGTCGATGAATCTGGGCGCTTACATCAACAAATTGGTCAAATCGCTGACCATGTGGTGTTTTGTGTTGCAGGTTTTCCAATGATCTTAAAAGGAGATAAAGCATGAACTGGTGGCAAGAACCCTGTCAAAATCCAAGTATCGAAGCTAAGCAACAGGCGTCAAATCACCAGTTACAGCTAACTAAACCTACGGGCTCGCTTTCAGAACTTGAAAATGTTGCGGTGCAACTTGCATCATTACAAAATACAGATCAGCCTAATATGGATTTTCCATGGATCACCATCTTTGCAGGTGATCATGGTGTGATGGAAGAAAATATTTCGGCCTATCCTCAAGCTGTCACACGCCAAATGCTACAAAACTTCACGACCGGTGGTGCATGTATTAGTGTCATTGCACGTGAGTATCAAGCCAAACTACAAGTGATTGACTGTGGTTCGGTGGGTGAAGCCTATGAATATGCAGGGGTAGAGCGCCACTGTATTGCCGCAGGTACGGCAAATTTTGCTAAAACTGTTGCGATGACCGAATCACAATGTATTGAAGCGATGAATCTTGGCCGTAAAAGTGTTGAAGATGCTATCGCTGCAGGTGCGTCTATTTATGTCGCAGGGGAAATGGGCATTGGCAATACCTGTTCGGCTTCTGCTGTCGCATGTTTTTTATTTAATGAGCCGGCCGAAAAACTGACAGGTGTTGGTACAGGTATTCGTGCTGAACAATTGGCACATAAGAAACAAGTGATTGATCAAGCTTTAGCTTTACATCAGGACTATGTCGGCCAAGATGTCTTTAAAGCTCTATGTGCTGTAGGTGGTTTGGAAATTGCCGCGATGGTTGGAGCGTACATTCGCTGTGCGCAATTGGGTCTGGCAATGGTCGTGGATGGATTTATTAGTACGGTTTCTGCCTTGGTCGCTGTTCGTTTAAATCCTGCTGTACGTGAGTGGATGCTTTTTGGTCATCAATCGGCTGAATATGGGCACCAACGTTTACTCCAAGCCCTTGAAGCTGAACCACTCTTAAAGTTGAATTTACGTTTAGGTGAAGGCAGCGGTGCCGGTGCGGCCTTGGGTTTAATTCGTTTGGCATGTCGCTTACATAATAACATGGCGACTTTCGCACAAGCTGCTGTGATTGGTGAAAAAGTTTAAATGGAACATTTCCGTTTAGATATATTGCGTCATGGTGAGACTGAACTGAGCCATACCTTACGTGGCTCTACAGATGATGCTTTGACGCAAAAAGGTTGGCAGCAGATGCAGCAGACCATAGATGAAGCATTAGACGGTACGTATACATACGGTTTAGCGAGCTGGGATGTCATCATCACTTCTGACTTACAGCGTTGCCGTTTATTTGCTTTGGAACTGTCTCAACAGCTTGAACGTCCAATGTTTGAAAATGCGAAGTTTCAAGAAATGCATTTTGGTGACTGGGAAGCAGTATCAACCAAGCATATCTATGAAAACACCCCAGAGTTACTCGCACAGTTTTGGCAAAGTCCAAGTACATTTACGCCACCGAATGCAGAAAGTCTTCAGCAATTTCAACAACGGATATTAAGCGGTCTAGATGAGCTAGTTTTGCAGGCTCAACAGCATCATTGGGACCGCGTTTTATTGGTTTCCCATGGTGGTGTGATTAAATTATTAAAATGTATGGCACAGCAAAGTCATTTAGATGATTTATTAAAAATGACTGCCGAATTGGGACAATTAAATTCATTCATTGTGAAAAATCGTGCAAATATTCGTATTTTGGAGCAAAGTGAATGACACCTTTTTGGATTGCTCTCCAGTTTCTCACGACTTTCCCGATTCAACTCAAAGCGATGCCATCGAAACAGCAAAATGGACAGTCTTTGCTGTTTTATCCAGCGGTGGGATTGTTGATTGGCGGCATTCTTGCCTTGCTTGCTTTCACATTTCACAGCCTGCCGATCATCTTACTTAGCAGTATTTTGCTTGTGGTCTGGATTTGGCTCACAGGTGGTTTACATCTAGATGGTTTAGCAGATACGGCAGATGCGTGGGTCGGTGGCTTTGGTGATGCCGAGCGTACACTTAAAATCATGAAAGACCCTGCATGTGGGCCGATTGGTGTGTTGAGCCTCGTCGTGATTTGCTTACTCAAATGGTCGGCACTTTATGTTTTGCTACAACAGCAAATGTATTTGGCATTGATTGTATTTCCAGTATTAGGTCGTTTAGCCCCTTTATTTTTGTTTTTAACAACTCAGTATGTCCGTGAAAAAGGCTTAGGCTCATCGATAGCAGCAACTATTCCACGAAAGTCGGCATACATGATATTTACACTCTGCCTAAGTGCATGTTTGTATTTTAGCTGGCCTGGAGTTGTGAGTATATTTACGTTTATTTGTACTTTACTGTATTTACGATGGAAATTTATTCAGCGTATAGGTGGCGTGACGGGCGATACAATTGGTGCAGCGATTGAAATCACAGAGGTGTCGAGTCTTTTAGCGTTTGTCATAGCACTTCATTATGTAATTGCTTAGTTTTACAGTGAAATGACTTAACTCCTGATTTAAAAAAAGCCCAGCTAATGCACTGGGCTTTTTATTTTATCCTAATAGATAAATGACCAAATGAATAAGTGATGGCCCAAGCAATACCATAAAGACCCCAGCTAGTACCATGCTCAAGCAGGCTGCAACACCTTCTTCTTTATGACGTGATAACGCCTTACTTGTACCAAATCCATGTGCAGCATTGCCAAGAGCCGCACCTTGCGCAAAGCGTGAATGCAATTTAAGCCCAGCCAAAACTAGGTCAGCCAAAGCCACGCCGGCAATCCCAGTAATCATGGTAAATAGAATCACCAATTCGACTGAACCCCCAATATTCGAGGTAAGTTCCATGGCAAAGGGGGTAGAAATGGAACGTGCCATTAAGCTATAAGACGTTTCTTGGTCAAACTGAAACAACTGTGCCAAATAAAAAGCACTGATAATTCCTGCTAACATGCCAATCACGATGCCCAAACTAATACTCAGCGCATGCTGACGGATAATTTGTCGATATTCATAGATGGGAATAGCAAAGGCCACAGTTGCCGGGCCGAGCATCCATACAATCCATTGGCTTTCTTGCATATAGGTGTCATATGAAATATGAAAGCAAAGCATGAGTATAATCAGCACAAACGGGACGAATAGTGCAGGGGAAAGAACCATATACGGTAACTTACGATGTAGCTTTTTCGCCAAAATATAACCGACAAGGGTCAGGACGAAAAACAATACAGAGATGCTGTTCAACCCAAAATCGTTCATAAGGTTTTACCTGCTGTGTTGACATCATGATCTGTCGCAGTTTGGTGTTTCGCTTTAAGTTTTGCCTCGAGTTTAAAGCCCCAATAAACCGTAAATGCTGTAAACACCATGACACAGACGGTACCCAGTACCACGGCTAAAATTAACTGCCAGCCAGAGCTGAGTAATAAATCTTGATATTTAATTAATCCAACTACACAGGGGATAAAGAATAGAACCAGTTCAGCCAAAATAAAATCTGAGCCTTGTTTGATCCACTGCATTTTAAATAAACCACTCAACAATGCGGCTAAAAGGAGCAATAAACCAATCACGCCAGCAGAGATCGGCAAGTTAAACCAAGATTGAATGCAAGAGCCAATCCACCAGATCAATATCAATAAACTTAGCTGCGCTAAAGTTTTAAGAAACTGGGTAAATTTGGAAGTAGATTGTGGAAACGTATCCATGAGACGACAGTAGAATAGGAGATGACGCTATTTTAAAAGTGCATACCCTGTATAATTATGAATAATTAATTATTAATTATGCTTAAATGGAATAATAATGGACATTAAAAGCCTAAAAGTCTTTGTGACCATCGTACAAAAACAGAGTTTTAGTCATGCAGCAGAAGCGCTTTTTGTCACTCAGCCGACCATTAGTAAATTAATTCGTCAGTTAGAAGACGAGATCGGCGTGCCTTTATTTCATAAAGGAGAAGCAGGTCGAAAAAGGGAAGCACAGCTCACCTATATGGGAGAGCAGATTTATCAGCATGCCTTAGTGATATTGAATGAACAACAACGGATGCTTGATACCGTTACCCAAGTTCGTGCCTTAAAACAAGGTAAATTGACCCTAGGTTTACCGCCATTGGCATCAGTGTTGTTCAGTCAGTTAATCGCGCTGTTTCATAAAAAATACCCCAATATTGAACTGAGCTTTTTTGAGGTTGGGGCGACAGGTATAGAAAGTGCCATTTTAAAAAAACAGGTCGACGTCGGGATTATTTTGGGTCACTTGAAACCGGTGCTGAGTGGTATTCCAGTGATGGAGTCACCTTTGTGTCTATTGTCCAAAAAAAACTCACAGTGGCGTAAGCGAAAAACAGTATCGCTGATTGAATTAAAAGAAGAATCCTTTTTATTATATGATGATACCTTCACACTCAATGACATCATTATACAGGCGGCAAATTACGTCGGATTTGAGCCCAATGTAGTGTGTAAAAGTAGCCAGTGGGACTTCATCGCCAAAATGGTAGATTCAAATGTCGGGATTGCACTCCTGCCTAAAATTTATTGTGAACAACTTGATGCGGCAAAATACCATATGGCTGAATTAGAAAATCCAAACCTAGACTGGAAACTCAGTATGGCCTGGAATACCACTGTTGCCATGAGTCCCGCAACGCGTGCTTGGCTAGAAATAATTGAGGACAATAAAGACAAAATACATTTTTAGTTCATTCTCAGATCAATCCGATGAAATAAATGATTGGAAATGAAGGTCGATTTATGATTTGTATATCAAAGATTATTGAAAAGGATTTTGCAAAATCAACAGGCATGAATTAAATTGGGTGTTGGTCGTTATTTTTGATGGTTCATAAAATGAAATGGGATGATATTGGTCAACAACCGTGTTCAATCGCTCGTGCGCTTTCAGTGCTAGGGGATCGTTGGACCATGTTGATTATCCGTAATGCATTTATGGGCATTCGACGTTTTGATGACTTTCAACAAAATCTCGGTGTGACGCGTCATGTGTTATCCGACCGATTAAAGCGTTTGGTTGAAGAGGGTATTTTAACCAAAGTTGCTTATGTCGAGCGTCAGGAACGTTTTGAATATCGACTGACGCAAAAAGGCTTAGACTTGTATCCAATCCTTTTAGCTATGACCCATTGGGCCGATCAATATATGGATCAGGGCTTAGGATCACCTGTTGAATATGTCCATCAGGCATGTGGGCAAAAATTTAAACCGGTTTTAGTGTGCTCATGTTGTGCTGAACCGATCCAAGCCAAACAGGTCAAACCGATATTTACCCAAGCCTATTACATCGCTCTAAATCAATTAAAACCTGCATAAGCTGTTTTTATGGCTTTCTTCAAGATGCTGATTTGCATCTATTTAGCCAAATTAGCCTAAGCAGTATTTGGGTTGCTTTAAAATCACAAACAATTTGCAGGTTTAGGGATGCCCGCTAAACGACTTAAATGTCGAGCGACCAAACCGGTGTTAAATTTGTCTTGTAACACCGCATTATTAATATCAGCGCTCACCGTTTTCATTAAAAATTTAATGAGTGGGCGAGTTGCTGGCGAGTGACCAAACTGTTGATAAAACTGTCGCACAGCTTGTAAAACTTCAAAATGCCAAGGGCTTAACTCAAGTTCTAAACTTTTAGCCAGTTCTTGGGCAACAGCTTCATTCCAAATAGTGTAATCCACCAAATGGCCATCTTGGTCTAATTCAAGATTCATATTCGTTCCAAAAGAGAAGATTGTAGAAATGGATCGCTTTCACTCAAATTATTTGAGTGAAATACATCTTTTAAATCTGAGGCATAGATCAGCAAAAGCGGCATAGTCGATCACTTTCATATGACTATAATTCATACTTTTACCTAAAATTTCAGCATCATTTTCAAGTACATAACATGTGCCAAATTGCTGAATTTGTTCATCTGCAATATGTAAGACTGCTTCACCCATCAGGATGATTGCATCTTCAGGGTTGATTAAACTGGCTAACTGCTGGATGTGCTGTAGGGTATTGGCATAGCTGGCTTGGACTAAATACAGCGTAGAATTTGACATCATCATTCCTCTTTTTACCAATACAACACATGATCGAATTGTTGAATCAATTCGGTATTGAATTGAACAAATTCGAGTTCTTGTTCACTGTTGATCACAAAAGGATGCTGTGAATTTTTTTGTTCAATATAAATCGGGGTGAGATCATAAAACTCAAAGCTATCAACCATGTTGGATGCGAGTTTAAATGCATGCTTGAGCTGATTAAACTCTTGTTCTGCCTGAAGTAAGCTCAGCGCAGCATCTTTGAGCAACACTTTAACGTCACAGCCGAAGGTTGCAAGCACCATGGTTGCAGAAAGACTTTCATGTACTTGTAAGCTTGCAAGATTTGCATGAGTTAAAACAACCAGTACAGATTTCACGTAATTTTCCTTTTCAATGCTACAAATGCGCGGCAATCAAAATACTTAGAATTGCAATAAACGGTCAGCAGCTTGTACGGCATCGGCGAGTTCGCCTAGGCCCACAAGTTCAAATTGCTCAGCTAGATTATGTTGCTGAATATTGTGACGCTGTGCATTTTCCTGATCTGTGATCCCACGTGCGAGAGCTGCACTTACGCAAACAGGTAAACGAATGCCGAGTTTTTGCCATTCACTACTGAGTTTGCGTTGATCATCTGGCACCCATTGCAGGGCATTTGCGACATTTACACCATCTTGATAGAAAAAAACCCGAAAGTTTTCGCCTTTTTGCTTCAGCGCTTGGGCAAGACCCAAAGCATGCCAAGCCAATATCGAAGTGGGTGAGGAGGTAATTAGTAATAGAGTACTCATCGAAATTCACTAAATGAATAAACGGTCTAGATCGACAGTTTGTTCTGAGTTCAGAAGAAAAAGCTAGTATACAATGATTTACTAAATGATCTGAATATTTGCACAGTTTTGCTTATTTAGGCAGCACTGCCATTGCAAATTTTTCTTCAAATAGAACGATTGGTATAACATTGGGTTTAATTTGGATTCAGCCTCGAGCCATCACTTTTTCATAAATAAACTCTACGGTTACATACTGAAAAATCTTTATATGAATAAAACGCAATTTTTGATTTTACAGAGTGCTATGATCTTTTCATTTTTTAAACCATCTCATGAATATAGAGAAATTTAATTTAAGTTTATTTAATTCAATCAATGCTTCGGACAATGCTTTAGATTTCACTATTTCTTTTGCCATATTTATTGCCAATGATCTATTTTATATCGTGATTCTTTTGATGTTTTTGGCTTGGTTTAAAGGCAGTTTTGACACCAAAAAACAAATCGTTAAAGCCACTGTTTTTACAATTGTCGCTTTTCTTATCAGCCAAGTGATTTCGAGTTTCTTTTACTATCCTAGACCCTTTGTCTTGGACGTCGGACGCACGATTATAGAACATTCACCGAATGGATCCTTCCCGAGTGATCACATGCTGTTTTTTAGCACGATTGCATTTTCTTATATATTTTCAAAGCAAAAAACCGTCGGCTATGTATTTCTCGCATTCGCTTTTCTTGTGGCGTGGTCGAGAGTCTATTTAGGTGTGCATTATCCAATGGATATGGCGGGCGCGTTGATCATCGCTGTTTTGCTTAATTTTGTCGGACTGTCTTTATGGCGAAAATATGGGTTTTATTTGGTGAGCATGATCTTAAAAGTTTACGAGTTCCTATTCTCAGCCATGATCAAAAAAGGCTATATCCGCTAAATTAAGTTGCTTAGATATTTGCGATTTCAAACGTTTGCTGCTGTTATAGTTACATTGCCAACATCTTGCCAGATGAATATTTATGATGATTCATCTGGCGTTCACATCCAGATTCTATACCTCAAAAAATAGTCAGACTGCTCAATTCCATTTGCTCATTCGAGCAGGTGTTTTCTAGTTCGACTGTCCTACATCAAATATTTAGTAGTGCGAATTTTTTTAAATATCTTCTTCTAAAAGCGTTCACTCAAATACCACGTAATCTTGAGATTTCTTCAAAATTGATTGGCTAGCGAGGTCATTTGTCGTAAATCAAATACAGTTAATATTCATAACTGCAACATAGTCAAAATTCCAAAGCAGTAAGATAAAACTAGAATGCTCTTGCAGATTATTCGGCTCATGAAAAATGCTGAGGCGAAGTTTCAAAATTTAGATCTGTAGATAAGTTGGTGACGACACCAAGATGATGCCAAAGAGTTGTAAAAGCTTGATAACTATAAGGAGTATCTAAACAATGATTTTAGTGACTGGTGGTTTAGGCTTTATAGGTTCACATATAGCCTTGAGTTTAATGGCTCAAGGTCAAGAAGTCATTATTGTGGATAATTTATCCAATGCAAATTTACAAACACTTGAACGACTAGAATTTATTTCAGGCATGTATGTGCCTTTTGTCAAACTCGATATTCGCAATACTCCCGCACTCAATAAAGTATTTGAACAATATACCGTCGATGCTGTCATTCATACGGCAGGCTTTAAGTCATTGGAAGAATCCGTCCTTAAACCACTTGAATATTATAATGATAATGTCAGTTGTATCATGAGTTTGCTGCGTGCCATGCAGCGAACAGGTGTACGAACACTGATCCATTTATCAAGTTTGGCGGTATATGGTCAGTCTTCGGCAGATTTAACAGAAGACACAGAAATCAATTTTACTTATCCAAATCCCTATGTGAAATCTCAACAAATGGTGGAAGAAATTATACGGGATACCGCACGTACTGATAACGAGTGGAAAATTGCGATTTTGCGTTTAGGAAACGTCGCAGGTGCATTCGAACATGCAGTTTTAGGTGAGTTTGTTGCGCCATTGCCAAAAAATATCGTGCCGCTTGCGATGCAAGTCGGGGCTTTACAACGAGACTTTATTGAACTTCGCAAACAAGCCAAAACTGAAGATGGTACTGTGGAACGGAGTTTCTTGCATGTACTCGACTGCTGTAAGGCGGTGTGGCAATGTTTACAATGGTTGTCGCAGCAACAATTTACTTGCGAGGCCTTTAATATTTCAGGTGAGCTTGTTTCGATACAGCAACTGTTGGATACACTTTCAGAAGTGACACAGGCAGAGATTAAGACGGTCGAATCTACTTTTTACCCAAGCCATGAATATGACCAGCTTGGGGCAAGTACACAGAAAGCGAAAAGTACTTTTGATTGGCAGCCTGAACAAGATTTAAAGAAAATGCTAGAAGATGAATGGCGTTTCTATCAACAAACATTAAGAGGGAATTAACTCGTCTTGTATTCGGTAAATTTAATCGTCGTGCATGATTTTCTTTATAAAATCACGATAAAGATTATCAAATAAACCACTTATAATTGATAATGGTTATTATTTACAAATCTAAGCAAGTTACCTAAACTGTATTTATCAGCAGAATTTGATTCTGCACAGACGTTCAAGTTTATAGATAAGGATATGAGGTCATTTATGCAAACACGTATTGAACATGACACAATGGGCGATGTTGAAGTACCTAGCGATGCGATGTGGGGTGCACAAACACAGCGTAGTTTGCAAAACTTTAAAATTGGTGGTGAACGTTTACCACGTCCGATGATTCGTGCGATGGGGCTCGTTAAAAAATCAGCAGCGATTACTAACGCAGCATTGGGTCAAATCCCTCAAGAACTTTCTGGTTATATCGTCAATGCAGCCGAAGAAGTGATCTCAGGTCAATGGGATGCACAATTTCCACTGGTAGTTTGGCAAACTGGTTCAGGTACGCAAAGTAACATGAACTGTAATGAGGTAATTGCCAATATTGCCAATCAAAAACTAGGCAATCCATTGGGGTCACAAAAACCTGTCCATCCCAATGATCATGTCAATCGTGCTCAATCGACCAACGATTCATTCCCAACTGCAATCCATGTGGCTGCAAGCCTACAAATCAATGAGCTTTTAATTCCTGCTGTAACGAAACTGCGTAATACTTTAGAAGCGAAATCTAAAGAATTTAAAGATATTGTTAAAATTGGCCGTACACATTTACAGGATGCAACGCCTTTAACATTAGGCCAAGAGTTTAGCGGCTATGTTTCACAGCTCGATCATGGTTTGAAGCGTTTAAATCAAGCTTTAGAAGGACTGTATGAATTACCATTAGGTGGTACAGCGGTCGGCACAGGTCTGAATGCACATCCTGAATATGCTGTAAAAGCAGCAGCAGAACTTGCGAAACAAACGGGTCTGCCATTTGTCACTGCGCCCAATAAATTTGAAGCACTTGCAGGACGTGATGCTGCTGTATTTGCATCGGGGGCGTTAAAAACACTTGCTGTAAGTTTAAATAAAATCGCTAATGATGTGCGTTGGTTAGCCAGTGGCCCACGTTGTGGTTTTGGTGAGCTACGCATTCCAGAAAATGAGCCAGGCTCAAGCATCATGCCAGGTAAGGTCAATCCAACTCAAAGTGAAGCCATGACAATGGTGGTTGCTCAAGTACTTGGAAATGATACAACTATTAATGTTGCGGGGGCATCGGGTAACTTTGAATTAAACGTGTTTATGCCTGTTATTGCCTTTAACTTATTGCAATCTATTCAACTCCTCGGTGATGCATGTAATAGTTTTAATGACCACTGTGCAGTAGGCATTGAGCCAAACCGTGAAAAAATCGATCATTTCTTACATGATTCATTAATGTTAGTTACGGCACTCAATCCTGTAATTGGTTATGAAAATGCTGCGAAAGTTGCTAAAACTGCATATAAAGAAGGTAAAACTCTAAAACAAGTTGCGGTAGAACTCGGTTTAGTCACTGCAGAGCAATTTGATGAAGTGGTTCGTCCTGAGCAAATGGTTTCACCAAATACCAAATAAATTGTTTTGAGATCATTCATCTAGAGTGTTTGAAAATAAAAAGAGGGGCTGATTCATATTCAGCCTCTCTTTTTATTGGATATATGATTGAATTATTTTTCAACTAGTTATTGCCTAACACAGATTCTTTGGATTCATATTCATCTTGAAATGTATGTATAGAAACCAGACGATTTATTAAAAATAGGGGAACGAACAAAATGAAGAAAGGCCTGATGATGAAGCGAGTAATTCATTGGATTGGGCTTTGAATTCATTGGCACACTTGTTAAAATGCCTTTCTTTTTCTGTTTTCGTTGCTATTTGACATTTGTTTGAATAAATATTTGCAAGACAGTGTTTTATTTAAGGATTTCCCCCAATGCTCACCATCTATTTGACAGATGTCCAAAAGAACGTTCAATTTAAAGACTATCCGGGCGAGCATCCTGTTAAATTTGTATTGAATTTTAAAAAGATTTTTCCAAGCGTTATGGAGCTTTTGCTACCAGTTTTGCCTGAAAATGAAAATCTTGAAGAAATGAGCTGGGAATCGACAACGCCAGATTTTGAAAAATTTAAATTGCTACTCAGTGGTTGGGGCGTAATTGAACTACGTTTGAATGCTATTGCCCAATATAAAGACCGTGCTTATGCAGATAACTTGGTAAAAAAAGCACAGCAAAAGCGCAAAGAATATAAAAAAGTACAGTCAAAATTACAAACTGTTGAACTAGATTATCTATTCATGCACGAAGTTCATGGTTTGATTGATGCAGAGTTGGTTGAGTTAGGTGAAAAATTCTATCTACCGACGTTACGTGAGCTTTGGAAAAACCAAGTGTCAGCGAATGTGCTAGAAGCAAAATTCTAAACTTCATAAGGTTTTAGTCGAAAAATCCTCCGCTTAGGAGGATTTTTTATATGTACAGCAGAACTTCAGATTTACTTCGACAAGTGACTGTTTCATAGTGACCCATCAAGCAAGAGAAGCATTCCAACATTTGGAAAGTCGCGATACTTATTATTCCAAATGTATCTGATTCATCTACACATTATATTCTAAAGGACCATTTTATATGTCAAATCAGTTTATTGACCTGATTAGCAAACGTCGCACTATTTATGCTATTGGGGACAATGTAAGCCAAAGCACAGAATATTTAACTGATTTGATCCAAACAGCGATTAAACAAAGCCCGTCTTCATTTAATTCACAATCTTCTCGTGCTGTTATTTTATTTAATGGTGAAAGCGAAAAATTTTGGGGCTTAGTCGCTGACAAATTAAAATCTTATGCAAAAGATGAAGCAAGTGCTGCGAAGACGACAGCTAAAATGGCAAGTTTTGCAGCAGGTTTAGGTACAGTTCTGTTCTTTGAAGATTTGGATGTGGTCAGTGGCCTACAAGCACAGTTTCCTTCTTATGCAGAAAACTTTCCGATTTGGGCCGAACATTCAACTGCCATTGCCCAATTTGCGACTTGGACCGCATTGCACACCGAAGGTTTAGGCGCATCATTACAGCATTACAACCCAATTGTGGATGAACAAGCGCATGCTGAATGGGACATTCCTGCGCATTGGAAACTTCGTGCTCAATTGGTTTTTGGTTCAGTGGAAGGTGAAGCGAAAGAAAAAGGCTATATGGATGATGCCGCTCGTTTTAAAGTCTTCCAATAATTGCGGTGTATAGCACTCAATTTTGATAAATAAGGAACGAAATCTAAGTTCCTCTTTTTATAGCAGTTTTTATTGAAATAGAAAGGGTTGGACAAGATTTTCATTCGTGAAAACCTTGTCCAGATTAGCCCATTGAGGACTGAGCTAAACGGGTGACTAGAACCAACTTTCTTGCATGTTGAGGCAAGTATCATCAAGTTCTAGCAATAACTTGGCTTGGTGCTCTATTTCAGGTAATTCCCAGCGGATAAAATATTGCGCGGCTTGTAATTTACCTGCTAAGAATTGTTGATCTTCAGCTAAATCTGAATGTTCAAATTTCACAAGGGCTTGATTGGCCATTTCAAGCCATAGCCATGAAATGATGACTTTGCCCATCATGTCTAGATACAAGGCAGAATTACCCAGTGCCTGATCGACACGACCTTGTGCGAGGACTTGTCCCAAACTTTGTGTGGTTTTCTTCACCGTGTTTAAATGCGCTGAAAAAATTGCTGCAAGCGCTTCCGTTTTTGGATGTTGAGCTTGATCAATTGTATTTTGCATACGTTGTAATAACAGCATCAAACCTTTACTGTTGTGCTGCCAAAGCTTACGACCCAACAAATCCAAAGACTGAATGCCAAATGTGCCTTCATGGATCGGATTTAAGCGGTTGTCGCGATAGCATTGTTCAAGTGGATATTCACGGGTATAGCCCGCACCACCTAAAACTTGGATGGCTAAATCATTGGCTTTGGGTCCATAGGCAGAAGGGAATGATTTGACGACAGGGATAATCAAATCTAATAACAGCGCGCTGTTTTCATTGTTAGCGGCTTGATGTTCATCAATTAATCGTGCAGCAAATAAACATAACGCAAGTGCGCCTTCTACATAGGATTTTTGCGCCAAAAGCATCCGTTTAACATCTGTATGTTGAATAATATTGACAGGTTTTGAGGCAGGATTTTTATCTGATACTAAGCGACCTTGTGGACGGTTTTTGGCATATTCGAGTGACTCTAAATAGCCACGGTATCCAATCATGGCTGCACCTAAGCCGACACCGACTCGTGCTTCATTCATCATCTTAAACATATATTTAAGACCAGCACCTGCTTCACCAATCAGATAGCCTGTACATTGGTCTTTTTCACCAAAGCTCAGTACCGTCGATGTAGTACCTCGGTAGCCCATTTTATGTAATAAGCCGGCCAGTTGAACGTCATTGGCGCCTGCAAGTGAACCATCGCTCAGGGTTTTAAACTTCGGAACAATAAACAGAGATATACCTTTTACGCCCTGAGGTGCATCTTGGATGCGAGCAAGGACCAAATGGACGATATTTTCAGTGATGTCTTGGTCACCCCCTGAAATAAACATCTTTTGGCCTTTGATGAGGTAGGTACCATCGGCTTGCGGTATAGCTTTTGTGGTCAAATCACCTAAAGATGAACCCACATCAGGTTCAGTCATGGCCATCGTTCCTGCAAAGCGACCACTGAACATATGCGGTACAAACCTATCTTTTTGTTCAGTCGTACCGAAAGCTTGAATCACATTTGCAGCCGCAGCGGTTAGAAATGAATAAGCCACTGATGAAGGATTTGCTGACATGAAATAAGCATTTGCAGCCATGTTGATCAAAGTCGGAAGTTGCATACCGCCTGCATCATAATCATGCTGTGCACAAAGCAAGCCGGCATCTGCAAATTGCTTCCATGCCGTTTTGACTTCAGCAATGGTTTTAACCTGTTGACCATCAAACGTAGGTTCGTTTTGATCGGCTGTTGCGTTATGGGGTGCAAAAAAGTCTTGAGCAATACCTTGTGCAGTTTCTAGGATGCTTTTGAAGGTTTCAGCATCATGCTCAGCAAAACGTGGGTAATGCGTTAAGTCTTGCGCTTTAAACACGTCAAATAGCAAAAAATTTAAATCTTTGTCATTGATTAACTGCGCCATTGCTCAATCTCTAATCGGGTCGAATTTTATGCCTTAAGCCTAGCAGTTGATTTTTAGATATAGAATTGTCAATAATGACACTTAATAAGTCAAAAATGACATTTTGATAATTTGAACTTTAAATGAAGAAAATCATAATTTTAGCATTTGATGGTGCTTTGGCTTCCGCGATTACTGGGGTTGTTGATCTATTTGCAATGGCGGGTGTCAGTTGGAACCGGATCCAAAAACAGAATGTGCAGAGGCTATTTCAGGTTAAAATTGCCTCACAACATGGTCAAGCTGTGCAATGTATTAATGGCATCAAGCTTTATGCAGATTTAGCATTTTCTGAAATAACAGATGCAGATATCATCATTGTTCCAACGATAGGCGCGGCGATTTTAGATGTTTTAGCGCAAAATTCAGCACTAATCGAGTTATTAAAAACTCGGCAATTGCAAAGCGGACTGATCGCAGGAAATTGTACGGGTAATTTTTTTCTGGCAGAAGCAAGGCTTCTAGATGGCAAGCAGGCAACGACGCATTGGGGCTTTCAGCAAATGTTTCGTGAACGCTATCCTTTGGTAAGACTGAATGCAGATCAGCTCATTAGCCATGATCAAAATATATACTGTGCTGGAGGTGGCTTAGCATGGTTTGATTTGGGACTGCACCTGATAGAACGTTTTTATGGTTTTGAAACGGCAATCCACACGGCAAAATCATTTGTATTGGATTATCGTCGTGATAGTCAGTTGTCCTATTCATTATTGAAAATATCTAAACCGCATCAGGATGGTTTGGTGCAAAAAGTTCAAGATTGGTTGGAACAGCATTATCATGAAAATATTGTCTTAGATGAACTTGCGGCGCAGTTTAATGTCACAACGAGGACATTGATTCGTCATTTTAAAGCGGCTTTGGATATGCCTCCCAATCAGTACTTACAATCAATACGGATTGAAGCTGCACGAAAGCGTTTAGAAGAAACGGGACATGCTTTAGATCTGATTATGCGAGAGGTCGGCTATAGTGACCCAAGCTCATTTCGACGGTTATTTCAAAAAAAAACGGGGCTGAGCCCCTTAGAATATCGTCGACGTTTCAGCCGACGATTTGATGTTTAGTTATAGTTTAAGCGGTTCGAACGGTATAACGACCATGTAAAATGTAGTAGGCACCAATACATGCAAAGGCAGCAAATGCGCTATACAAATACAATTGTGAATAGCCAATATGGTCGAGCAATTTACCGATAAAGTATGGTCCAAAGCCTAAGCCTGCATCCAAAAAGATAAAGAAAGTCGAAGTGGCAAAGCCCATACGTTCAAGCGGAGCACTTTTTACTGCAACTGTTTGGCAGACCGACTGAATATTGCCATAACCGAGTCCAAGTAGGCCTGCACAAAGTAAAAGCATCCATGAACTCTGAGTGATGCTGAGTAATACCAATGCCACGCCCATAATCACAAAAGCAGGGTAGATCACTACATTTTCACCTTTACGGTCCATTAACGGGCCTGTAAATGGGCGAGAAATTAAAATCGCAATGGCATACATCAAAAAGAAAAACGAGGCTGTTTCAACCAAATCGATTTCTTTGGCGTAGAAGTTAATGAAAGATAAAACACCTGAATAGCAGATTGAAGCGAAAAGCATGATGAATGATATCGGTAATGCTTTAGGTTCTACAAATTGAGCAATCCAACTCGGTTTTTTGACGGCTTCAACAGTATCGAAGGGTTTATTGATTTTGGGTAAATCGGGCACTTGAATCAGCAAGGCAACCAATAGGCAGCTCAATGCGATAATCGTAGAAACGATAAAAATCGCGTGATAACCAATGTGTAACATCATCCAAATGGCAAGAAATGGCCCAATAGCTGTACCTAAAGTACTACTCATGCTGTAGTAGCCAATGCCTTCACCGCGACGTGTCGCTGGTAAGATTTGGGCAATTAAGGTACCCAGCACTGTTGATGCCATACCCATCATAAAGCCATGCATAAAGCGTATGAAAAGCAACATGCCGACGCCAAACTGAATGAAGTAAAAACCAGAAAAGACTAAAAAGCCAATTAAACCAACGATCAGTGTTGTTTTACGACCAAAACGTTCTAGGAACTTGCCCACCAATAAACGCCCGACCAATGTACCGACAATGAACAAGCCTGAAACTAAACCAGCTTGGGCTGTAGTCGCACCCAATTCAGCCACCGCATAGCCCACGATCACCACAACCAAGAGATAAAAGGTTAAAACCAATTGGAAGTTAATGGCGCTGACTAAAATAAAATTTCGAGTCCAAAGTGGTGCTTTATCTTGCATGATCATCACCTACAGTGTTTTGTTCAAGTTCTTGCATGACACGGTGTAAAATTTGAATGGAGTGTTGGATATCTTGGCTTGCTAATGGCGCGATCAGGCGCTGCTCAAAGGCATCTATGTCTTTTGCACATTGCTGAAATAACTCACGTCCAGTCTCGCTGAGCATCATTTTCTTTTGACGTTTATCGTCAGTTTGCACATGTGCCAAAATATCCATCTGAGCAAGAATTTTGACACGCTTAGTGATGGATGGCTTGGATACATTTAAATATTCCGCCATTTCAATAGATGTACAAGCAGTTTTTTCACGGATGACAAACATGACTTGCCAAAGTGAATAGTTCAATTGATAGGGCAATAAAATCGTGTTGATTTCATCACTCATCAGACGCGCACAGCGCAGAAGAGAAGAGCGGAAACCTAATGTGGAATTCATGATAGTTAACTAGGGTAACTAAATTGTCGCAACTTTACGCCTAATTTATTTTGAATTCAAGTGAACAACTCAAAGCATAAAAAACAGGTATAAAAAAACCTGTGCGCACACAGGTTTTCTTGCAAAACATTTCATTTAAAGCTTATCGTTCAATGCATATCGTTGAATTGATACCTTAAACAATACGTGTTTATTCTACAGAAGCTTCTGCAGCTGCAATTGCTGCATCTTCCGCTGAGCTGTCTGCATTTTCTGAAATTTCTACACTTTCACCATCTGCATAAGCAAGTTCTTCACCTTCTGATTCAGCTTGCTCTAAATAAGCCGCAAGTTGTTCATCCGTTAATTCAGGTTCACCTTCAGACATCATTGCTTGTTCTTGTAATTGTGCTTGTTCTAAATTGCTCATCATACTTTGCATATTGAACATCAATGGAATCATAACCAATAAATAAACAATCATCAGGATCAGATACAGTGACCCAATGACTTTCTCTGTTTGTTCAGTTGGACGCTTAATACCATATTTATTTTCACCTTCAGTGCCTTTTGCAGCCATCACATAAATGCTAAAGATGGTACCGACCAGAGGGATGAGAAAAATTAAGCAGAGCCAACCGCTTTTATTTAGATCATGTAAACGACGAATCGTAATGCAGATCATTGCGACAAACATTGCAACGATAGAAACGACAATCAGTGCGATCGCACTGAGTCCTAAGAATGAATTAAAAAGTGCTTCAATACTACGTTCTGCTGAATTGAAAAATGCAAAAAGTCCCAGTGCGACGCTGATGCCTAATAGGCAGGTATAAATCATACTAATGATAAATAACCACGCTAAATAGGACAGGCGGCCAAAACGTCCTTCAGGAGACAGTGGATGATCGGCTTTTTGAATTTGAGGCTGAATATTTTGATCTTGTTGAAACGGATTCAATTCGCTTGAAGTAAGTTCAGTCATTATTATTCCAATTTTAATTATCTAATTTATTTTCTATGCCCAAAAGGGCAGCAATATTGTATAGCGAAGTAAAAAAAGGTCAAATATTAGACATGGCTAAGTCGTCAAATATTCCTTAGCCATGCTGTAATGTGGTCTGTTATTTATGTAATTTACGATACTCTTTAGGGCGCATTGGACGACTGGCTTTCCACAAACCTTTCTTTTGTTTACGTGCTTTGCTTTGTAAATTCATCATATAGTGCAAATGCTTTTGGTCACGGATGTATTCTTCGTACACCCACGCAGCACCACGTTTTACCATTTCTTCATTCATGCATTTACGATAGCGATAAATAACCCCCACGCAGCGGCCATAACGGTCTACATCAGTGATTTTTACGCGAACAAATTTCTTGTAAACCATGGATTTGATCAGGCGGGCTGACTCTTTACCGTAGGCTTGTGTCGATTCTGGCGCATCCACATAAGCAAAGCGAAGTTTGGTTTTAGAACGTCTTAGATTCATCCGATAGCAGGTGAGGGTGTCGCCATCACTAATATCAGATACACGACAGAGGTAAGATTTTCCTTTCTTAAAAGGTTGGAAAAAATCCTTTAAGAAAATGGTGACTTTATAAAGAACATAGACTGTGATCAGGCACAGTACTGCACCTAAAGCCATGAGCCAATTCGCGGAGAGATTTGAAAGCATACACAATGATATGAACGAGGTCATATCGCATAAAAACAGGAGTTTAGATTTTATAAGAACTCATGATATATGGCTGTCGAACAAACCGACGGTCAGTTAAAAATACCTTAAATAATCAGCATTTGATCTATAAATATACAGCAAGTTTCATCACGCAAAACTCTATCTAAATACATGCAAATAGCCTAAGTAAAGTGGTGTCCTATTGAAAATAGCCTAAGCAAATATTTTAGAAATTTCGCTTCGCAAAAAAACATGCCGTGAATTTAATTCCAAATCATTATGCCAATACATCCCTAATTTAATTTTCGGCAAGTCTACAGGTACATCAAAAATATTCAGTTCGGGAGCAACCTGTAAATGCGTCAAAATATTTTGCGGAATCGTCAATATCGCCTTGGGTTGCTGTGCCAAAATTTGTAGCGCAGTAGAGTAATGCTGACAGCGTAAAAAAATCTCTCTAGAGTGTTTTTTACGATTTAAATAAATATCTTCAACTAATACACCTGCACGTCGGGAAGAAACCCCAATGTGAGGAGCAGAAAGATAAATAGATTCATCCATCTTGGAATGTTGACTACAAACCACGAATTGGTCTTCAACTAAAGTTTGAAAATTTATTTTTTCACCAAAGTTTTGCTCAAGATCAATCGCAAAATCGATTTGCTGTGCAGCAAGGTCAGCCACAATGGTTTTGCGGTCTAATTTAATACTGGAAAATTGGATCTGAAACTGTTGCTGTTGAAAGTGTTCAACTAACTTAGGAAAAATAATCGGTTCAATTTCATCATGTACGGCAATTTTTAAGCTCTGTACCATTGAAGGAGTAAATTGTTGTTTTTGGATAGAAATACTTTGAATCGCAATAAGCGCATTTTTAATTACGGGATAAATCTGTTCAGCAAATGGAGTCGGGAGCATTTTTGCCCCAGCACGTACAAATAAGTCATCTTGTAAATGTTGTCTTAAACGTTGAAGTGCATGACTCGCTGCAGACTGAGTAATACACAAAATTTGTGCTGCTTTTGAAATGCTTTTTTGTTCATAAACTGCGATATACAGTGGATATAAATTGATATCCATACGGTGGAAAACACCCATATCAATGACGGTGTTTTTATGAATACTATTCATGTTCATCTATTGAATTAAATCATTTTGTTCATATTAGATTTCAGGTTATGGTGTTGTAAAGCGTAAAGAACATAATATTTAAAGGATATTGTCATGTTTGAACTTTCAGCACGTGCACAAGATTATATTGAAAGAACAAAAAAATTTATTAAAGATGAAATTGAGCCTGTAGAAACTGAGTTTTGGGCAGAAGTTCATGAGTTGAACCAAGGTGGTGATTGGACCAAATGGCAATGGCCGGCACAGTTAGAGGTTTTAAAGGATAAAGCCAAAGCTGCAGGCTTATGGAATATGTTCTTACCTTGTCCTGAACTTGGGCAAGGCTTATCTGTACAAGAATATGCACACATCGCAGAACTTTCAGGCCGTAGCTTACTTGCACCCACGGTATTCAATTGTAATGCACCAGACAGCGGCAATATGGAAGTGATTTGGCGCTATGGTACGGAACAACAAAAGCAGCAGTGGTTAACACCATTACTAGAAGGCAAAATCCGTTCGGTGTTTTGCATGACAGAACCTGCTGTTGCTTCAAGTGATGCCACCAATATGGAAGCTACGGCTGTCGTTGAAGGCGACGAAATTGTATTGAATGGCCGTAAGTGGTGGTCTTCAGGTTTAGGTGATCCTAATGCTAAAATCATTATTTTTATGGCGCATACACCAGATGAAAGCAAAGACCGTCACCATCAGCATTCTATGGTTTTAGTTCCAGTAGATACGGATGGAGTCAAAATCGAACGTATGCTTCCGGTCTTTGGCGACTATGATGCGCCACATGGACATGGTGAAATTAGCTTCACAAATGTTCGTGTTCCAGTTGCAAACTTCATTGGCGGCGCAGGTCAAGGTTTTGAAATTGCACAAGGTCGTTTAGGCCCAGGCCGTATTCATCATTGTATGCGTTGTATTGGTGCTGCTGAAAAATCGCTAGAACTGATGATTGACCGCGGTATGAGCCGTACAGCTTTTGGTAAAGAAATTTTAAAACTCGGTGGCAATTTAGAACGCGTAGCAGAAGCACGTGTTGCGATTGATCAGGCACGTTTACTGACCCTTTATGCAGCATATAAAATGGATACTCAAGGGAATATGGCTGCATTAACCGAGATTTCTGCCATTAAAGTGGTCGCGCCGAGTGTCTTAGAAAAAGTCGTTGATATGGCGATTCAAATCCACGGTGGTGCTGGGGTTTCTCGAGATACACCGCTCACAGGTTTCTTTGCCCAAGCACGTTCACTGCGTCTAGCTGATGGCCCTGATGAAGTACATAAAGGCATGATTGCTAAATTAGAATTGGCTAAGCGCGGTTACAGCAGCCGTCGTAAAAAATAAACAAGTTGTAGTCACATATTTGGCATGGCAACCCCGAGTTGTCCATGCTATAAAACTATAGAAAATTATATTTTTATCATCATGATAGATTCAAGTTTAGGAAGAAAAGCATGTCAGTGATTGATGTAGGCGGTTCAGTTCGTGAGGGTGAAGAACTGGATGTACGTGCCGTAGGCAATTGGTTGATTGAACATGGCGTTGAAATAGAAGGGCCTGTTGAAGTCACTCAATATTCAGGTGGCGCATCAAATTGGACTTATCGCTTAAAATACGACAATGCTGATTTAATCTTACGTCGTCCACCGAAAGGTACCAAAGCCAAGTCTGCACATGATATGGCACGTGAATTTAACGTACAGAAAGCATTATCTGAATTTTATCCTGTACTCCCTGAAATGGTGGCGCTATGTCAGGATGAATCAGTTATTGGCTGTGATTTCTACGTGATGAAGCGCGTAGAAGGCATCATTCCACGTGCAAACTTACCCAAAGAATTAAATTTTGATGAAAGCCAAGTTCGAGCGTTGTGTACCAACGTCATCGATAAGTTAATTGAACTGCATCAAGTGCCTTATGAAGGCACCGCTTTAGAAAAAATAGGCAAGGGCGACGGATACTGTCGTCGTCAGGTGGAAGGTTGGGACGCACGCTATGAAAAAGCCAAAACCTTAAATGTTCCTTCTTTTAAATATGTCCGTAATTGGCTCAAAGACAATATTCCTGCTGACTCTAAAACCTGTGTAATTCATAACGATTGGCGTTTTGATAACGTGATATTAGATCCAAATGATCCTACCCAAGTGATTGGCGTATTGGATTGGGAAATGGCAACGCTTGGTGATCCATTGATGGACTTAGGCTCAGCTTTGGCGTATTGGGTTGAAAGTGGCGATAACACAATTTTTAAAGCCACACGCCGTCAGCCGACCAACTTGAAAGGCATGTTTAGCCGTAAAGAAGTCGTTGAATATTACTTAGAAAAAACTGGTCTTCAAACGGACAATTGGACCTTTTATGAAGTGTTCGGTATTTTCCGTTTAGCGGTAATTGCACAGCAAATTTATTATCGCTTTTACCACAAACAAACCAATAATCCTGCATTCAAAGATTTTTGGATCGTGATCCATGCTTTACATATTCGTGCATTAAAACTTATTGGTTTGCAAAAACTTGAAGCCAATGACGTGGCACAAAAATATATTGAAAAAATGAAGGATATTTTAGGGAAATGACCACGATATATTTAATTCGGCACGGTCAGGCTTCTTTTGGTGCGGAAAGCTATGACAAGCTTTCTCCCAACGGTGAGCTACAGGCTAAGGTGCTGGGACAGTATTTCGACCGTATTTTAAAAGAAAGTCCTTATGTGGTTGCGGGCTCCATGCAACGTCATCAACAAACAGCCAATCTTGCATTGGCTGAATGCTTTCCAGAAGCACAAGTTGATACAGATAACGCATGGAATGAATTTAATCATCAGCAAGTTTTTGCTCAGTATGAACCTCGATTTAACCAGCCGCATTTATTAAAAGAAGATGTATCTAAGCATGAAAACCCGCGTGCTTATTTATCTAAAATTTTTGAAGGTGCCATTGAACGTTGGACAGGCGGAGAATTTCATCATGAATACGATGAATCTTGGCCACATTTTAAAAATCGAGTCGAAACAGCGCTAGAAAAGTTATGCACTCAACTGGCTGAAACCAAACCGCGTTATGCCGTTGTGTTTAGTTCAGGTGGAGTGATCTCCGTTGCAGTCGGTAAAATTTTAGGGCTGAGTCCTGAAAAAACATTTGCACTTAATTGGGCCATTGCCAATACCAGTATGACAACACTGCGTTTGGTTGGAAATGAACCGCAATTACTCAGTTTAAATGAACATCATTTTATAAAAGCAGTTGATCCAAATTTATTGACTTGGATCTAAGATAAACAAAGGAATTATCATGGCTAAAACAATTTTAATTACAGGTGCAAGCTCAGGGATTGGTGCAGGAATGGCACGCGAGTTTGCACAAAAAGGCTACAACTTAGCCATTTGTGCACGTCGTTTAGAGCGTCTAGAAACGCTAAAAAATGAACTGGAAAGCCAATATGGCATCAAAGTGATTGCGAAAACCCTCGATGTCACAAATTACGATCAAGTGTTTGAAGTGTTCCGTGCCTTTAAAGCAGATTTTGGCAGTATTGACCGTGTTATTGTCAACGCAGGTGTCGGTGAAGGTCGTCGTATTGGTAAAGGTAATTTTGAAATTAACCGCGCCACAGTTGAAACTAACTTTATCTCTGCTTTGGCGCAATGCGAAGCTGCGGTTGAAATTTTCCGTAGCCAAAATGCAGGGCATTTGGTTGTGATTTCGTCGATGAGTGCTATGCGTGGTATGCCTAAACATTTAACGGCTTATGGTGCAAGTAAAGCAGGTGTTGCTGCTCTAGCTGAAGGTATTCGTGCAGAGCTGATTGATACCCCAATTAAAGTGACGACTATTTTCCCTGGTTATATTCGTACAGAGATCAATGAAGGTGCGAAAAAACTGCCATTTGAAGTCGATGAAAAAACGGGTTCACATCTTTTAGCAAAAGCCATTGAGAAAGCACCAGTTAAAGCTTATGTACCACAATGGCCTTGGTTGCCTTTAGGTCTTGCGATGAAAGTATTGCCGTTGAAGATCGTGAATAAATTGGGTTAAACCTTTATGTAATAATAAAGCTCCAATATTGGGGCTTTTTTATTCTCAAATGATATTCACAACCTTCTGAAGGTTAAAATGAATACAGAAAACCTGTGATGAAAAGACAGTAAAAGCAGCCGATTTTGCAAAGAAAAAATGGAGTAAATACTCAGATTATTTATAAATAAGATATTGAAAATAAATAAAATGTTGAATATTTGAACAGACGATGATTTGTTCTCAAAATAGCGATTTCCTTTTTTTTAATTTGCTTTAATGTACAACTGTTCATTAATTTTTAGGTTTGTACTATGTCTATGTCTTCCGATATGACAGATCAACAGCGAATTAACAAAGTCAGAACTGTCGTAACGAAAGCTGGTGAAGACTTACGTCAGCAATATCCCATTTTAAAACATCAAAACTTTATAGGCGCAGCCATCCTTATTTTTGCGCTACTGGGAATGTTGGGTTCAGCTTGGGCGTTTGCTGTTGGCATTTTACCGGCATGGGCTTGTGTGATTTTGGTGGCGATGTTTGCTTCACTGACACATGAATTAGAACATGACCTGATTCATTATATGTATTTTAAAAAGACGCCGTGGGCTCATCATCTCATGTTGGCCTTGGTTTGGTTAGCACGTCCCAATACCATTAGTCCTTGGGCACGTCGTCGTTTGCACCTCAACCACCATAAGCATTCAGGTTCAGAATATGACTTGGAAGAACGGGGCATTAGTAATGGCATGCCGTGGGGTTTACGTCGTATATTGGTCATGAGCGATCAATTGATGACGGTGTATTTGCGCCCATTTCAAATGTTTAAAATGATTAGTCAATTCATTGAAAAACAACCTGAAAAAGAACGTAAAACGGCATTGTTCTCTCAACTGACTGGATTTTTTCCTTTAAGTTTTGTTTATTACGGCATTTGGTATGTATTTGTCATTTATCATGTGGTGAATGGTATTGCTCCGATGTTAGGGCAAAGTATTAGTTGGTCAGTCAATTTAGTGAAGTTAATTCCAACGATTAATTTTCTAGCTGTGATTTGGATTATTCCGAACTTTATACGTTCTTTCTGCTTACAATTTATCAGCTCAAATATGCATTATTATGGTGATATTGACCCACGCGATGTCATTAAACAAACTCAGGTGTTAAATCCGTGGTGGTTGTTCCCAATGCAATTGTTTTGCTTTAACTTTGGTTCGACCCATGCCATCCACCATTTTGTGGTCAAAGAGCCGTTTTATATTCGTCACCTAACTGCAAAAACGGCACACCAAGTCATGCGTGAAGTTGGTGTACGTTTCAATGATTTTGGAACCTTTAAACGCATAAATCGCTGGAATTAAATCAGTACTAGCTTCAAAAAAATCCCTCAATTGAGGGATTTTTTATGATCTAAACGTTTATAAATTACTTTTGCGCAAAAAAATGTTTGAGCGCATCTTGTAAGGCAACTTGCCATACCGCGTAGGAATGTCCGCCGATATATGATTGGTAATGCACATCATGACCTTTATTTTTTAAGTCGGCTGCAACAATAGGCGAAGTCTCTAAAATACTCAGTTCATTATTATTGCGTGAGCTTTCATAAATATTGGCAGTAATAAACCAATGCTGTTTAGGTTGTGAGGTTTTATCACGAATGATTTTACTCATGCCATTGGGGAGGTCTGTCGCCGCATTTTGCCACCAAAATGATCCAGATAACGGTACGACATGACTAATTTGATTTGGATTTTCTAAGGCTAAATAAGCTGAACTTAAACCACCAAGGCTTGACCCGAGCAAAACCGTTTTTTTCGAATCGACTTTTGCAGGTGCATTTTTTTGAATCCAAGGCATCAATTCAGCACTAAAAAATGCTGAAAATTTTATATTTGGTGTTAATTCTTTAGGTCGTTCCTGATCGTTCGGTGGAGAAACAAAAATGGCTTGAATTGATGGCAATTGACCTAGTTCAACTAAAATGTCTAATGCCTTTGGAACATTCAGTAATTCATTATATTGCTGACCATCAAAAAATATAGCGGTGATATAGCTCTGGTTTTTCTTGGCTTTAGATTGGTAAATTTGGATTTTACGTGAGTTATTCAAAATTTTGCTATCTAGAGCAAACTCTTGTAATTTGGGCTGTTTAACATTTAGATATTGTTTTGGATCAATAAAAGGCGGGGCATCTTTAAGGGCCACAAAATTTTCATTACGCAAGCCTGATGTGTCATCACTTGCGAGATAAGTGTTTTTGTTGAAAGGATCGATGCGTTGTACCTGTATCACAGCACGGCGCTGTGTTCTTGATTCTTTAAGTTTTGGATTCAGATGCGGACAATAATTTGACAGATAACCTTCTAAGTTCGGTAAATCGACAGCAAAGCTATAACTGCCAATGTAACGATGATCAATAATCGATTCTTTAAACCAAATATCGGTATTTGGTAGGCGCGTCAGCCATTCATGGTCATTACTAGGGCCACCAATAAGGCGAACATTATGCTGCGCACCTTTCCATAAAAAAATTATACGGTCATGTTTTTCATCATGGTTTTCAATGATTGGTGTACCCATAGGCTCTACACGCTTCCAAAAATCTTCAAGTATTTGAGCATGTTGTTTTGGATTTTGATTTAACTGATGCTGTAGGTTTAATAATATTTGGCTTTGCGCTTTGACATCTTCACATGCAGCAGCATAGGGGAAATGTTTTTTTTCTGTTGTATCGGTTAAAGCGGGTGAATTTTGAGTTTGGGCAAAAGCAGAAGAAACAGCAACGCTCATAGAGCAAGCTAAAAAAAGTGGGGAAAGTTTTTTCATTGAAATAATAAAATAGGTAGGATGAAAACCAATAAATGATAATCATTATTAATATAAATAACTAGCAATATGCCACTTTTAACAAAAGAAAACGTAGAAAAATTACAATAGAGTCAATGCTTTGTTTCTTAAACTATTTAAAATAATGAAGACGACAAGCTTTAAATCATTACCCAAATATTATGCTACTCAAAGTATCAACACTGCTGCTGTTACCTGCGTTACTGATCCAAGGTTACCGTGTGAAAAAAAATACCCCACGTTTAGCAGAACCGATGGGAGAACGTTGTGGGATGAGTGGTAAGGGTAATCGACCATTATCGCTATTAATACTAGGTGATTCAGCAGCAGCAGGTGTCGGCGTCGAGCATCAGTCAGATGCGCTATTGGGACAATTGCTTAAAATTTTATCGCCTGATTATCAAGTTCACTTTTGCCTTGAAGCCACAACGGGGCATAACAGCCAGCAAATCATCAATGCTTTGGACAATGTCACTATGCAGAACTTTGATGTCGTGATCAGCTCTGTTGGTGTCAATGATGTCACAGCTTTAAAACAGCCAGACCAATGGTTGAAGCTCCAGCAGCGTTTATATCAAGCTGTCGAGGAAAGGTTTCATCCACAGCTATTGATCATTTCAGGTGTGCCACCAATGAATGAGTTTCCAGCTTTACCGTTTCCATTGTCATGGTTGTTTGGACAATATTCGCAAAAGATGAATGCGCTGTTAAAAAATTATGTTAATACTCAAGCGAATATGAGATTAATTCAATACGATTTACACGAGTATCGTGAAAAAAAATTAAAAATGGCCAAAGACGGCTTTCACCCGAGTAAAGAAATTTATCAGTTATGGGCTGAAAAAATAGCGAAACATATCACTGAACAATTTTCATAGATAATATATGATTCAATCACTTGGTGAAGTTACATCTATATGAGTAAAGATATTTCAGACGCAAATCCGCAAATCGAAACACATCCTTTAGCGCCATTTTTGCCATCAAATGGGAAACTCTTGATGCTAGGGAGTTTTCCTCCACCCAAAACACGCTGGAAGATGGATTTTTATTATCCAAATTTCCAAAATGACATGTGGAAAATCTTTGGCCTATGTTTTTTTCAGGATAAAAATCATTTTCTCAATGTAGAGAGCAAGACTTTTAAAGAACAGCTCATTCGAGATTTTTTAAATGAAAAAGGTATAGGCATTTTTGATACGGCCTATCAAGTGATTCGTTTGAAAGGCAATGCATCAGACAAGTTTTTACAGATCTATCAGCCAACCGACATTGCGAAGCTGCTTACACAGATGCCGAATTGCCACAGTATTATGACGACGGGAGACAAGGCGACTGATACTTTGATGCTCTCGATGCCAGAAAATACTGAAAAACCACACATTGGGCATGCTGTTCGTACCGAATTTGCAGGCAGAGATTTGACTTTATACCGTATGCCGTCATCATCTAGAGCTTATCCACTAGCATTGGAAAAAAAAGCCGAAGCCTACCAAAGCTTATTTAAAGATATAGGCTTCCTTTAAGTAAGTTTTCGAATTTATGAAATGCCTTGAATAAAATTTCTTATTTAAACAGGCAAACATTCAATGATTAAAACGTGGCATCTTAATAATGGATAAACATCAACTTCTTAGCCATCATATTCAACATAATCCCAAAGGTTTAATCGCGCTTTAATTTCTTTGCGAATATTCGGCAACATAGGCAGTAAAGTGCCATCGATCCATAAACTCAGTGCCTGGGATGAAACTTTTTTGTTTGCATCATCTAAAATTTGTGCGCCTTTCACGATCACCAAAGTTTCTTCGCTAGCTGCAGTTTCAATGCCTTTAAATAAAAGCTGTAATTCATGACCTGTATCTTGGATTAACCATTCCAACTCAATTTGTATATTGTGATTAGATTTAAGTACAGCTTGGCCTTCAATCATTTCATTGTCAGATAAGCAGTCATGCTCAACCCGCACTTTCGACAAAAACCATTCTTGATGACCAAGGTCAGAGAGCGTTGTAAAAGGCGTTAAAATATCACTTAAATTAAATTGGCGGCTTAAATCAAAAAATTGCATTAGAAAACTTTAGAGGGAGATAAAACAAAATAAGAGGTGGATGTTAAAGCATCATCAAGTGTGAGTAAAACCTTTGCTTTTATTGAGATATTTTATGTATAAATAGCATTCAATCTATCTAAATTAAGTCTAAGAAAAATGAATTGCGAAAATAATATTCACATAAATGATGTGCACAGCCCTATAGACTTAAAAGATACAATCGAAGCTAAACAATGGGCCGCTGAAGTGAATCTTAAACGACCGTGGTGTTATGACATCTTTCAAATGTATGTTGACTCTATTTTGGCTTTCAACCCGAATGCCCGTGTACTTGAACTGGGTTCAGGTCCAGGTTATTTGGCTGAATTTTTAATTAATCATTGTCCAAATATTCACTACACAGCATTTGATTTTTCCGAAGCTATGCATGACTTGGCAAAAGGAAAACTAAGTGTAGCGCAACGCTTAAAATGCAATTTTATAACAGGGGATTTCAAACAATCGGATTGGGAAAAATCTCTTCACTTCAATGAAAAAAGTACCTTTGATGTGATTATTATTCATCAGGCCTTACATGAATTGAGACATAAGGCGTATGCAGCAGAGTTTCATCGGACTGTAAAAACGTTGTTAAATACTCAAGGCGTGTATTTTGTATGTGATCATTTATATGCACCACATGCGCAGCAAAATCATGAGTTGTATATGTCAGTTGAGGAGCATTTAACAGCGCTTAAAGCAGCCAATTATGGGCAAGTGGAATTTCTTGGCGAAATCAATGGTTTGGTTATTTTCAAAAGCCAACACTCAAATGAATGAGACTGAATAAGAGCATTATTGAGTTGCTTGAAACTGCTTAAATCGTTCCTATTAGATCTTATTGATGAGAAAAACTTAGCTAATTAGCAGTACATTGTCATTACATCATCCATTCAATCGGGAGGTATGACACTGCTTTTATGCTAAATCTTTGGAATCGAGTTGTTTCAGGTTCATGAGTATAGGTTTTGATTTTTCCATTTTTTTGATGCTCTAACCAAATGATTTCGCCGTTCTTATCCAGTTTTAATTCATATGCAATTTGCGGTAAATACTGTTTTAATGCGGCAGAAATATCGTTTTGTAATCGATCAGATTTAACGACTAGGCCAACTTCTGAGTTTAAATTTGCGGAACGTGGATCAAAGTTAAACGATCCAATAAACACCATACCGTCAATATCGAAAAATTTTGCATGCAAACTAGAGGCATTTTTGCCTTTCGCAGGGATGATATTTCCAGTCATGACTTCATACCATGTGCGTTTAGAGCGTTCTATATAGGGTTTAAATTCATATATTTTCACGCCATTTTCGAGTAAGTCTTTGCGATATTTTTGATAAAAGGCATGAACGACAGCGACGTCATTGGCTAAAAATGAGTTGGTTAAAACACGAACTTCTACATTTTTATGTGCAAGGCCAGTCAGAAAGTCAGCCCCTTGTTGCGAAGGAACAAAATAAGCTGAAACCAATTCCATACGTTCCTTGGGCTGTCCCATCAAAGTAGAAAATTGGTTATAAATTAATTCTTGCTCTTTAGCCTCACCACGAATTTTATTCGGACTATCCGCAATGAAATGTGCTTCGGCCCAGTTTACCGGTCTAAGTTTAAGCTGTGCCGCCAGTTGTTGCTGAGCATAGTTAATGCGCTGCTGATCTTTAGTCAACGTTGCAGAATTTTCTTGGTATTGTTGTCTTAATTGACTTAATTCTTCTTTTGTACCTGCACCAATCCATTGCTGAACAGAATAACTTAAATCATCATTCCAAAAGTTCAAAAACACCTGATTGGCTTGTTGAATGGCTTCGCCATAGAAAAGGATGTCCAAATCTGTAAATTGAAAACTTTCACTGGCATCAAAATATTCATTACTGATGTTACGACCACCAGTTACGCCCATAAAACCATCGGCAATAATTAATTTATTATGCATACGATGGTTAATATGCTTTAAGCGAAATGCATAATCAATGACACGTAATTTTCTGAATTTATAGGGATTAAACAGTTTGATTGAAATGTTGGGATGAGCTGAAAGGGATTGTAAGGTCGGATCGAGTTTCGTCCCGTTTTGATCATCAATTAATAACCTTACTTTTACCCCACGGTCAGCGGCATGCAGTAATTCTTGAAACATCAGGTGTCCAATAGCATCATCTTCCCAAATGTAATATTGCAAATCGATGGTGTATTTTGCATTTCGAATCAAATGTAGGCGAGAAGCAATACTTAAGAAAGCATCATCTAAGGCTAAATAAGCCGTTTGTTTTTGTTTTAATTTTTCTAAATCTGTAGCTGACGTAATCCATTTGTCTGCATGCGATTGTATAGGGACATCTTTTTTTGACTGATTGCTAGGTAAGCTGCATCCAGTTAATAGGCTGATAGAAACAGTTAAACCGACAGTACAACTTATTTCACGTAATTGTATCATTCGAATAGCATTAATCATTCCTTGAAAAATTCATCATAACATCATGTTTTAAGGTTGTATCTAGGCTTAAAAAGAGGTTACTGTAACTCATCTGTTAATATAAGCCATACAGGATGTTTTTAGACATGAAATCACGTGCAGCCGTTGCTTTTGGACCGGGTCAGCCTTTAGAAATTGTTGAAATTGATGTGGCACCACCTAAAGCAGGTGAGGTTTTAGTCAAAATTAGCCATACAGGTGTGTGTCATACAGATGCATTTACATTATCAGGTGATGATCCTGAAGGCGTATTTCCAGCAATTTTAGGGCATGAAGGTGCAGGTGTTGTGGTTGAAGTCGGTGAAGGTGTGACTTCAGTGCAACCGGGTGATCATGTTATTCCGCTTTATACCGCAGAATGTGGTGAATGTTTATTCTGTAAATCGGGTAAAACGAATCTTTGTGTATCTGTACGAGCAACACAAGGGAAAGGTTTAATGCCGGATGGCACAACACGTTTTTCGTATAATGGTCAGCCGATTTATCACTATATGGGCTGTTCAACATTCTCAGAATATACAGTGGTTGCAGAAGTGTCTTTGGCAAAAATTAACCCTGAAGCGAACCATGAACATGTGTGTTTGTTGGGTTGCGGCGTAACAACAGGTTTAGGTGCAGTTAAAAACACCGCTAAAGTTCAGGAAGGTGACTCAGTTGCAGTCTTTGGTTTAGGCGGAATTGGTTTGGCTGTGGTACAAGGTGCTAAAAAAGCCAAAGCAGGTCGTATCATTGCCGTAGATACCAATCCTGACAAATTCAAACTGGCTGAAGAATTTGGCGCGACGGATTTTGTTAATCCAAAAGATTATGATCGTCCTGTACAGGAAGTGATTGTAGAAATGACGGGCTGGGGCGTCGACCATTCATTTGAATGTATTGGCAATACCAATGTGATGCGCTCTGCTTTGGAATGTGCTCACCGTGGTTGGGGGCAATCTGTGATTATTGGTGTGGCAGGTGCAGGTCAAGAAATTTCAACCCGTCCATTCCAATTGGTTACTGGTCGTACTTGGAAAGGCACTGCTTTCGGTGGTGTTAAAGGTCGTTCACAATTACCGGGTATGGTAGAAGAAGCCATGTCAGGTGAGATCAAACTTGAACCATTCGTGACCCATACTATGGGGCTGGATAAAATCAATGAAGCGTTTGATTTAATGCATGAAGGTAAATCAATTCGCTCTGTTGTGCATTTTGAAGACTAAACAATGATTTAAATATTATTGATTAAACGACTATTCATTTAAATATTAATGCGTTAAGTTTCACTGTTTTAAAAACTAGGCTCTGGCCTAGTTTTTTTTGTGTCGTTACAACAAATCAAATTTCAAATTTGGATTTGCATAAAGTGACAGATTGTTAGACATAAAATGATAAAAAATGCCAAATGATAGATTTTGTCCCGAATTCACATGGTGGGAAATTAGCACTAAACATAAGGTAAGCATAATTTAAAAACAAATGTATATTAATGCATTATCCGAGGCAAAAAATGACAACTACAAGTTACAAGCCTGAGTGGATTCGGGAAGATTTTATTGATTTTATTGCAGAAAAATTTGATGCAATTTGGGCCTACAAACGTGTTAAAGCACAATTGGTTAAATCACGTTGTGTGGGGATCGGGTTTTATGAACTGAGTTTTTTAGCGAATCACAACTTTAAAGCAGTAAATTATCGACCAGGCCAATGTGTTCTGGTGACAGTGGTCAAAGATGGTGTACGTCATCAACGTAGCTATAGCATCGTCGAAATCAATACATCTGGTCATGTAGTAATCGCAGTCAAACAACAAGGCAAAGTGTCCAACTGCTTAACTCAGTTAAAAACAGGTGAGGTTGTTGAATTATCGCAACCGCAAGGTGAGTTTGGCCTAAAGCTAAATTCGGATCGACCAATTTTACTGCTTGCTTCTGGTAGTGGTATTACCTCAATCATGGCTTTGTTTAAACAAGCAATTCAGCTTGGACGTCCGGTTGAGCTGATTTACTTCAATCGAGATGATGCTTACTTGGATGAATTGATTCAACTAGCGAAGCGATCGACGCATGCACATTTACATGCGATTAATACGCTGAAAACCAAATTGCATATCTCACCAGAGGTGCTAAATCACATGGTGCCCGATTTTAAACAGCGAGATTGCTATGCCTGTGGTGCAGCGGCAATGATGCAAAGCATTGAACAACTTTATCGTGAGTTCAAGCTTTCAGAGTATTTAAATACTGAATATTTTCAAATGATTGCTGATGATTCAGTACCTGCTCAACCTGTCACTTTTAGTTTAGCCCAGCAAGATTTTTTGGCAGAGGGTAATTTACTGGAAAGTGCTGAAAAAGCCGGTTTAAAACCTGCACATGGCTGTCGGATGGGTATTTGTAATACTTGTTCGTGTACGAAATTACAGGGTTCAGTGAAAAACTTACTCACTGGCGAAATTGATCATGCGAATAACACACAAATCAAGTTATGTGTCTCTCAGGCAATTTTACCTGTACGTATTCAACTCTAATCTAAGCCGCATAAAAACAAATCAGGGGCATCATCATGAATCAATCGATATATATTCGTCCGAATAGTAAGTCACGTTATTTATCACCCGAACAAACTGCTGAATTTGGCGAAAAAGTTGAGCAAATTCGACGTGAAATCATGCAGAGTGTGGGTGAAAAAGATGCAGTGTACATTTACAAAATTCGCAATTTTGTCCGTTATAGCGAGATCGCATCTCGTGGCATGTTGATGTTTGCAGGTTGGATTCCTCCAGTTTGGTTACTGGGTACGGGTTTATTGGGTATTTCTAAAATCGTAGAGAACATGGAACTCGGTCATAATGTGATGCATGGTCAGTTTGATTGGTTAAATGACCCAAGTTTAAATGGTGCTAATTATGATTGGGATACCATTGCCACGGGCCAAGACTGGAAATATACTCATAACTATGTTCATCACACCTATACCAATATTGTCGGCATGGACCATGATGTCGGCTATGGTTTGATCCGTGTGAGTGAATCGCAAAAGTGGGAGCCACGTTTCCTTTTTAATATTCCACTGGCTGCCCAACTCATGGTTTTCTTTGAGTGGTATGTCGGCATTCAACGTTTACATTTAGAAGATGTTATTGCGTATAAAACCAAAACTTGGAAAGATGTATGGCATGAAGCAGCCGATGTACGTCAGAAAATTAAGCGCCAAGTGATTAAAGATTATGTATTTTTTCCGCTTATTGCAGGTCCCAATGCGATTCCTGTATTTGCAGGCAATGCTGTAGCCAACGTAATTCGTAGCTTATGGGCTTCAGCTGTCATCTTTAATGGCCATTTTACTGAAGATGCAGAAAACTTCGAAATGGACAATACCGAAAATGAAACTCGAGCAGAGTGGTATCTCCGTCAAATTCGTGGCTCAAGTAATTTTAGTGGAACACAATGGTTACATATACTCAGTGGTAATTTGAGTCACCAAATTGAACACCATTTATTTCCAGATATGCCTGCGAATCGCTATGCAGAAGCCGCACCTAAAATTAAAGCACTTTGTGAGGAATATAGTATTCACTATAACGAAGCCAGTTTTATCAAACAGTTTGCTAGCGTTTGGGTTCGCCTCGCGAAATGCTCAGTGCCGAATGACTGGAGAGCCGAGCTCAAGGAACGCTCAGCATCACTTCAGCAGCGCCTTAAACAAAAAATCATGAAGAAAATCGGGCGTTAAAAAACAGTATTGTTTAGCAATATTGTCCTAAGAGATCTTAAATTAGAAGCTGAAGTTATGTATTAACATCAGAAACGCAATTTGATTCAAATAAAAGAACGATACACGGTAACGTCATCTGCAACTGTTTGAGACAGGACTACTTCTCATCAAAAATGCTTTTGCGATACTTTGAATAATTTGACGCTAGTGAACGAGTTTTGTCGGTGAGGTGCATTGCACTGCAAGATGGTTTCCTTGCGAAGCTTTGCTTCTCATTTTGACTAATGAGAAACATTGTTTCGTAAGAGCACCTCCAGCCGAAGGCTAATCTCTTTATCTAAACCCTAGATGTAAGACTCCGTCGAATAGACTGAAAAAGCATTTTAAAAATGCGAAATTACTTTTACGTGCGTAATATCAGTTAAATAAGAACGATTTATAAAGCAGTAAATTCGCCAAAGTAGCATTCATCTACTTTGGCTTTTTTAGATTTATCTAGCAAGCAAGTGCTATTCAACGAATTGCACGCTATTCTGAATGCCACAAGATTCTACAAAATATGCATCATGTGAAACGAGGATCACCGCACCTGTATAATGCTGGATGGCTTGAGCCAATAATACTCTAGACTCTATATCTAAGTGGTTTTCAGGTTCATCTAACAATAAAAGCTCAATATTCGGTGTTAAATAATTTAAGCCTAACAAGGTCACTTTTAAACGCTCACCACCACTTAAACAGTGAAATGGCAGTTCCGCTTTTTGACCACGGATTCTAAGTTGACCGAGTTGATTCCGCCATTCCGTTGATGAAACCTCACGATTAAACTTTGCCAAATTGTCCAAAACACTCAATTCAGGTGATAAATCACTCAAGTTTTGGTCTAAATACAGGGTATGCACAGACAAAAATAATTCATGGCTAGACTGTGATGTGACCTGACTCAGATACTTTAGAAATGTAGATTTACCAATACCATTTTTTCCTTTTAAATGAATTTTGTCACCTGCCTGTAAGGCCAAGGCGAAAGGCTGGTGCTGAGATGTTTTGCGATGAAAATGTTTAACTCTTAAGATTTCTCCTGTTTTTTCAGAGTGATGTTGAAAAACGAATTGCTGCTCTTTGACATACTCAAGTTGTTGCTGTGACTGAATCAGTTGAGATCTCTTTTCTTCCAATTGCTTCTGCTGTTGCGTTTGAACTGTCGCGAGGCTTTGACCAGCTTGTTCTTTTTTAAAATCAAGTAATACTTTGGCTTGGGAGCCTGACTTGCGTAGTGCATAACCTTGTTGTTCTCGTTTTTGCGCTTTCACCTGTGTTTCGTGTTGCTGTGATTTGAGTTGTTTTAACTCACGCTGATGCTGTATAGCATTACGCTGTAATGCTTTATTTTTCAGATCATTTTGTTGAACGTAGTCTTCATAGTTACCAGTAATATGACTGAGTCCAAACTCATTTAAAGCATAGATATGCTCTACTTGTTGCAGCAATTCTCGATCATGACTGACGACGAATGCACCCGCAGGATGGTTTTTTAAGCGATCGATGAGCCATAAGCGTGAGGATGCATCTAAATGGTTACTTGGTTCATCCAAAAGTAAATAATGGTCGGTTTTTAAAAATAATGTACACAAAGCCAATTTGGTTTTTTGACCTTCACTCAGCTGAGCGACTGGGAAATTTAAATCTGTCGGAAGTGACGCCTGCTTAAGTTGTTGCGGCCAAAGTGTAGGAAGGTGCCACTGGTTTTCAATCAGTTCAAAGTCTTCAAAACTGGCATTGCCTATTTCGATACGTTGAAATGCGTCATATAAATCTTCCACACCTAGTGCAGAAGCAATCGTGTCTGCTTCTAGTCGAGAAAATTGTGATAAATAGGCATGTGGTACATTCCATGAAATTTCCCCTTCATAGGGGAAATCTTTCAGATTTTGCGCATGTAAGATTTTAAGGATGCAGGACTTTCCTAAACCATTGCGACCAATACATGCCGACAGTTGTTGTTGATTGAGGTTAAATTTCAGGTTTTTAAAAAGTGTTTTGGATGGAAATTCCAAACTTAATTGGGTAATTGTACAAGCTGTTTGAGTCATAGATGCACCTTGCGATAGCAAAGATGCGCAATACAAATAACTAATTTTATTCTATAAAGAAGACAATATTTGAATATATGCAGTCGAAGTCATTAGCCATGTGTTTGCACATCAAAAAAATGGATTTGATGATGAAAAAAACAGGGCTTACTTCATTGGCAAATACTCAAATTAAAAAAAAATGGAAAAAAGCTTAAGAGAGCGTAATGTTGTGCAGTCTAATAAATGTTTATTTATTAATCAATACATCAAATTTTAAAAATAGGTCGCAGTAATTGGCAGTAGAGTTATTTAATACAACAAAATAGCAAAAAACTATTGTCAAACCGATGAATACAGCGTATTTTAATTTTCAGACAGATACTTTTTGATGAAATAAAGATGTTAAAGCAACCTTTAATCTCAAACGCATATTATTACTTCTGGCAGTTTAGATAATTGCCTGAACGCGTTCGGGCATGAAAAAGGTTGCCCACCAAGTTTATACCTGATCGGCAACCCTGATCAGGTTTTTTTATGTCTTGATTTTTATAATATTTTTGGAGAAATCTCATGTTTACAGTAAATAATTCATATTTTAGCAACGGTTATTGGTTTTACTTTAGTCAGTCTATGTCTAAAGCCTTGAAGTCCCAAAGTCCCATAACGCTCAGATAAAAGATCGGACTGTTTATACGTACAGTCCAAAGGAATAGAACCAATGAATGCGCTAAATACAGCTTTACAACAAACTCAAAATTCAGAAATTCAGAAATCTACACAGTCAAAAGAAACACTTTTGAGCTTGCCACATCAACTGAAACAACAATTACCCTTATCAGTTCATGCTGCAGAACAAATTGCTGCACATCGTGCAACGATTCAAAATATTTTGACGGGTCAAGACCCGCGTCTAATGATTATTACAGGTCCATGTTCAATCCATGATCCGATTGCTGCTTTGGAATATGCTGAAAAATTAAAACAATTACAGGCACAGGTTTCAGATCAAATTTTTCTTGTGATGCGCGCATACATTGAAAAACCACGAACTACAGTGGGCTGGAAAGGCTATATGTATGACCCAAGTTTAGATGGTTCATCTAATATGCAGTTGGGCTTAGAAAAATCACGTGAGCTGTACTTACAAATTATTGAAATGGGTTTGCCAATTGCCTCTGAAATTTTAAGCCCAATGGCGACGGGTTATTTTGATGACCTTTTGGCATGGGGTGCAATCGGTGCGCGTACCAGCGAATCACAAATTCATCGTGAAATCTCGAGTCATATGCCATACAGCATCGGTTTCAAAAACGGAACAGATGGCTCAATCCAAATTGCTCTAGATGCCATTCAATCTGCGTCCCATCCACACCAGTTCTTAGGTATGAGTCAAGCCGGCTTACCGTGTATTTTAGAATCCGTTGGCAACCCGCAAGCACATTTGATTTTACGTGGCTCCAATATAGGTCCAAATTATAGTTTGGCTGAAATAGACAAAATTCGTAGTAAAGTAAAAGGCGATTTACCGGCTTTAGTGATCGATTGTAGTCATGGCAATAGCCATAAAGACCCAATGAAGCAACCTGAAGTATTACGCACAATTGTAGCAGAGCGTGAGCATACCCAAGTGCGTGGCGTGATGTTGGAAAGTCATTTGGTGGACGGAAATCAAAAAATTAGTTGTGACATGACTTATGGTCAATCTGTAACAGATGGATGCTTAGGTTGGGACAAAACCATTGATTTGATTCAACAGGTTGCGAATGAGCTTCGTGCATCACAAATCAAACGTAGTGCTTAACAATCTAGAGCATATTCAGTCTGAATTGATGTAGCCCAAAGCCTTAGAATATTGATTGTTCTAAGGCTTTTATTTTGAAAAATCCTTTGTTGTTTACTGTGATATAAAAATTGAAAAATGGCATATTTCCTAAAATATATACTGATAATTCAGTATTTTATGTTTGAGTGAGTTACACTTTTTATGCACAATAATGTCTAAGCCCAATACAGCGCCAGAAATAATGACAATCTGTACGTGGGTGTTTGAAATTTTATATTGGGGAAGTTGATGTACACTGCTGAATTGCTGGAAGAAGCACGCCGTTTTATGTTCCACATGTTAACCAAAGTGGTTGAATATGGTGGTTCTGATTTATTTATTACGGCAGATTTTCCACCAAGTATTAAACATCAAGGCATGATGAAACCCTTTGGGCAGCAAGAACTTGATGCTGAGAAAACAAAGCTTTTCGCCTATAGTTTGATGAATGAGAAGCAGCGCAAAGAGTTTGAAACAGAACTAGAATGTAACTTTGCGATTAGTGTGCCAAACGTTTCGCGTTTTCGTGTCAATGTATTTCAGCAACAGTTACATGTGGGTATGGTCATTCGTACCATTACGGCAGAAATTCCAAATTTTGAAAAGCTTAAATTACCGGCTTCGCTTAAGCACGTGATTATGGAAAAACGTGGTTTAGTTTTAGTGGTTGGAGGTACAGGTTCAGGAAAATCAACCTCTTTAGCGGCGCTGATTGATTATCGAAATGAAAACAGCGCAGGGCATATCATCACTGTTGAAGACCCAGTGGAATATGTGCATAAGCATAAAAAATCAATGATTACGCATCGTGAAGTCGGTGTAGACAGTCATTCGTGGCATAACGCTTTAAAAAATACCTTGCGACAAGCACCAGACGTGATTTTAATTGGTGAAATTCGTGACACCGAGACTATGGAACATGCAATTGCCTTTGCTGAAACAGGACATTTATGTTTAGGTACGCTACATTCAAATAACGCCAATCAAACCCTAGATCGAATCATTAACTTCTTCCCAGAAGAGCGAAGAAATCAATTGCTTATGGATTTATCGAGCAATATGAAAGCGATTGTTTCGCAGCGTTTAATCCGGACTGAAGATGGTAAAGGACGCCGTGCAGCCGTTGAAATTATGTTAAACACACCGCTCATTTCAGATTTGATTTTGAAAGGTGAGTTTCATGAACTAAAAGCGATCATGGCAAAATCTCGAGAACTTGGGATGCAAACTTTCGACCAAGCTTTATTTGATTTATATAATGACGGCGCTATTTCTTATGAAGAAGCTTTAAGAAATGCCGATTCAACTAATGAATTACGTTTGCAAATTAAACTGAAAAGTTCACGTGCAAATGGTACTTCAGCGGCTGCGCAATCCTTTAGTATGGTTGAAGAAAAGAAAGAAGAACCTGAAAGTACCGAAGCTTCGGAAGAAATATAAGCTGCATATTCATGCAAATGTTATATAAGCCAATTCAGCCATCATATTGAAATAAAAAAATCAGCCTGATGGCTGATTTTTTAGATATTAAAAATATTTACAGACCAGCTTCGTATTGTTCGCTGGTCAATAAAGCATCTACATCAGCCATATTGTCTGGTTTAATTTTATAAATCCAACCTTTGCTATAAGGTGCATCATTTACAAAATCAGGATCATCTTCAAGGTCCGGATTGACTTCAACAACCACACCAGAAACTGGAGCATGAATATCAGAAGCAGTTTTTACCGACTCAACCACACCCGCTTGTTCGCCAGCTGTGATATGTTGACCCACATCTGGTGCTTCAACATAAACTAAATCACCCAATGCGTCTTGTGCATGATCAGAAATGCCTGTAACAACAAGGTCACCTTCAATTCGCACCCATTCATGTGTACTTGCGTACTTTAAATCTGAAGGATGATTCATTGATAACTCCTTAAATCCATTAAATTCATTTTTGGCATGAGTTATACATGCTTTTTACGTAAAACAAAAGACTTATAAGTACGGATCTTTACGCCAATTGCTTGGGCTACGACCACTCCAGCGTTTAAATGCACGGCTGAAATTGGCAACATCGCTATAGCCCAATTCATCAGCAATTTGCTCTAAGGTAAAGTCAGTCCGTGATAGAAGCGAAGTAGCATGGCGGTAGCGAACTTCGTCGACCAAAGTTGAAAATGAAGTCCCTTCAGCAGCAAGTTGGCGTTTAAGGGTTCGATCGGACATGTGTAGCCGTTCAGCAACACTTTCGATACTTAAATAGTGCTGCTCGGAGTTGGTTAAAATGTCACGAACGCGCATGGCAATACGGTGACGTTCGCCCAAAGCGGAGAGTTCAGCTTCACATTGATTAATCGCGATTTGACTGGCAATCGGGTCTGCATGGACCAATTTATTGGTTAAATATTGCTTATCAAAACTGAGTAAAAGGTGTGGCTGATCAAATCTAAATTGGTGCCGTGGATATTTGGCAATAAACCGCTCAAAACCTTCAGGTTGAGGGAAATCAAAATCAATTTCACCAGCAGAATAATCCACACCGGTAATTGCTTTGCCCATGCTGATCATGCCAAAAATTAAGGCAATTGAAATCTCAGTACGTAAAGGCTCTATCGTAACGTCGGTTTGTAGTTGAACAGTCGCTTTGGTTCCAAAAGTCGAGAAAAAAAGCTGTAAAAAGGGCATGCGTAACTGAATAAAACGGTTTGCCAAGACTAAGGCATCGGTTATGTCCTTCGCCGTCATGATGGCATAGCCAATAAAACCATGAATCGAGATGCGCATTTGGTTGCCTAAATGAAAACCTAATGTTGGCTCACCAGTTAAACGTAGTGCGTGCTCTACCAATTGATTGGCGATGGGTGTTGGAATACGGAAATCTGGTTCAGCCAATTGTTCGCTGTTTAATCCGAAGGGACTAAATAATGTTTCTGCAGTGTAGCCCCATCGAGAGACCACATCTAAAAGGAGCAATCCATACACTCCGGGAATACCCTGATCCTGACGGGAATTAATTGTTTTCATAGCGTTCCGTTGCAATGCGGGTTTTTCTTCTGTTCTAAGGTTATATTGGCATGATTCTGTGTTGTATCCCACAAAAATTGTTGGACAAACTGACTAGGCTCAACTATTTATAGCGGCCTACCTTAGCGTTGTAAAGTAGGCCATTAAGGATTAATTCGCTTTAAATTCTTTGGAAAAGACCACAATTTTGGTCGTAGACATATAAAGAACGTCATTATGCTGATTGAGCGCTTGAGTGACATAGGTCACAATGCCGCGGTCTGTCTTACTTTTCGACGGAGTAATTGCAGATATTTCAACTTCTACACGAATTTTATCCCCCGGACGTGTTGGGCGCGGCCAACGTAGACTTGATTCAGAGCCAATTAAGCCATAAGCCACAGGGAAACATTCAGTCCATAAGCGCATCGTTACAGCAGCGGTATGCCAACCACTTGCCGCTAATCCTTGAAAGATCGGGTGCTGTTGGGCTTTGACTTCATCTGTATGAAATTCCTGAGGATCATAAGCGTTGGCAAATTGCTTGATTTCTTCAACAGTCATTTCATATTCACGACTACTAAAGTGATCACCAACTTTAAGGTCTTCCAGATACAGCATTTTCATCTTCCTTTGATTCTACTTTATGTTGTTCTATTAAAAATCCACCGGTTTGACGCTGCCACAAGTGTGCATAAATACCATTCAAAGCAACTAGCTCTTCGTGGGTGCCTTGCTCAGCAATACGTCCTTGATCCAAGACAATCAATCGATCCATTTGCGCAATGGTTGAAAGTCGATGCGCAATGGCAATCACAGTTTTGCCTTGCATCAAATCATCTAAACTCGATTGAATCGCAGCTTCGACTTCTGAATCGAGCGCACTTGTGGCTTCATCTAAAATTAAAATCGGTGCGTCTTTTAAAAATACTCGAGCAATCGCAATACGTTGACGCTGACCGCCAGATAATTTAACACCACGTTCACCGACAAATGCTTCATAGCCACGTTGACCACGTAAATCGATCAATTGAGGAATGAATTCATCAGCTTTCGCTTTGCGTACTGCATCATACATTTCTTCATCAGTCGCATTCGGACGGCCATATTTAATATTTTCTTCAACCGTGCGATGCAATAACGAGGTGTCTTGGGTCACCAAAGCAATATTTTTTCTCAAGCTATCTTGGGTAATATCTTCTATATTTTGTCCATCAATCGAAATACGACCATGGTTGATATCGTAAAAGTGGAGTAAAAGTTGAATTAATGTCGATTTTCCGGCACCCGAACGTCCGACAATACCGATTTTTTCGCCTGGTCGAATAGTTAAATTAAATTGATCGATGACATTTTTATCATTATAAGCAAAACTGACGTCCTCAAATTTAATTTCGCCTTGCGGTACTTTTAAGTCGGTTGCATCAGCTTTGTCTTGAATATGAATCGGACGGCCCATGGTTTTCATCCCATCTTGAATGGTCCCGACATTTTCAAATAGGGCAGACGTTTGCCACATCATAAACTCGGAAATACTACTGAGTTTTAAAATCATGGCGGTCGCTGCTGCAATGACCCCAAGCTCAGCTTGACCATCCATCCAGAGCCAAACGGCTGTTCCAAGTACGCCACCATATAAAACAATGATCAGCAAATTCGTCGCGATGTTGTATTTTGCAGCAAGTCGCATTTGCTTATACACCGTCACCATAAATTCTTTCATTGAGGCTTTGGCATATTGGCTTTCACGGCCTGCATGGGCAAACAATTTCACCGTTTGAATATTGGTGTAGGCATCGGTGACACGACCAGTCATTACTGCGCGTGCATTGGCTTGTTCATTTGAAATTTTGCTTAATTTTGGGATGAAATAGCATGCAGAACCAATAAATAAAGCCAGCCAAAGTAATAACGGAATAATTAACAGTGGCGATATAGCACCTAAAATCACGGTGATAGAAATCAGGTAAATGAAGACATAGGCCAACATGTCACCAAGAATAATCCAAAACTCACGTACAGCCAGTGAAGTTTGCATGACTTTGGCAGATAAACGACCTGCAAAGTCGTTGTGGAAGAAATCTAAACTTTGTTTCAGTAATAAGTTATGAAATCTCCAACGTAGGCGCATTGGAAAGGTGCTATATAGAATCTGATGTTTAATAATGGTTTGAAGGCAAGAAAAGAAGATATTTGCCAATAAAATAAAGCTTAAAATGGTCAGATTCGTCTGGTGCTGCTGTAAAAAGGTTTCAGGTTGAGACTTACTGATCCAATTGACTAAATCGCCAATTTTGGAATAAAGCAGTGCTTCAAAACTCGCTACACCTGCTGTACAGAGTACCAATAACAATAGGTATTTTTTTACACCCGTCGCAGCTTGCCATACAAAGGGGAAAAATTTTGTCGGCAATGGTTTATTCAAGTCCTGTTCAGGATAAGCGTCAACTAAATTTTCAAACCATTTAAGCATGCAGATAACCTGAGAATTTTGCTGTAATTAATCTTTCTTTCTTCAGCTCTAAGTGTAATAGATTCGCTGGTTTTTCTCCATTTTGATTTGTTTATTTACTTAAAAGCTTGGCTGCAAAAGTTCATAGAATTAAAATGTACAACCCGATTACGACCTTGGCGTTTTGCTTCGTATAGAGCAATATCGGCCTGTTTAATTAACTGATCAAGTTTGGCGTGGTCAGGGTCAATTTTGGAAACACCAATGGAGATCGAAAATTTCAGCAATTGACCATCTATATAAAACTGGTATTGTTCCATTTTATGTCTTAACCGTTCAGCAATTTTTAATGCATCTTCTGGGACGGTATAAGGCAAAAGTACAATAAATTCTTCACCCCCGAAACGCGCCAATATATCGTAAAAACGCATTTCTTTCCGTGCAATTTCAGCAATTTGGCATAACACTTGATCGCCGACATCATGTCCGTATTGATCATTAATCGCTTTAAAATGATCGACATCAAAAATCAAAAGACTGGTACAGACCGTCATTGGGGTTTCTTGGATTTTTTTATTTGCAGCTTGTACAAATTGGCGACGATTGCTTAACTGGGTTAATTCATCCGTATGGGCAATTTTGCGCAGGGTATGAAAGTTCCAGTCATCTAGCAGCGCTCTTAGAAACGTTTTACGAGAGTTGAGCGTAGAGTTCCAGCAGATATACATACTGAACAGCAGCACAGGAACGTACACCAATAAAAATATTGTAAAATCACCAAAATCATTAATGCGCCATGCGCCAAAAAGGATCGCTGCCGTGATCATGGCTGAGGTCATAATCGAAGGGCGAAAATGCACATGAATACTTAAATTACCCAATACGATCAAAATAATGGCAGCATATTGATAACTATGCACCAGTTCATTTTTCGACTGAAGTAATATCTCAAACCAGAGAATGGCTGAAAGGCAAGTGGCGAGTGGTAAAATCAAATCGAGCAATTTAATCTGTCTGATATATTTAAACAGAACATAATTCAGACCAAATGCAGCAATAATGGCAATGATACGAATCACACCTGACAGTACTTCTATGTCAGGCAGAACATAGCGATCTGCCCAAAAATAGATTAAAAATGCCAATTGAGCGAAATAGTTGACCTGCTTTAAATAGTCTTTCTGGTTGTAGTACAAAAATTTGTAATAAGCATTTTTAAACTGTGCCGGAATACGTGCAATCGGGTCGGATAAAGCACGCTCAATACGGACACGATTCTCTAGGTCACATGCTTCTGCCTGTATAAGCGTATGTTTGGCAGAAGTGCGATTCATCGATTCTATGAGTAATTGTGATTCGTTTTTAACTGATTTCTGAGAAGGTTGATTGAGGCCTTCCATGATCAAGTTCCTATTTTAGAAGCGTTTTTATGCAACTGTTAACAAATAGTATCTAAAAATGTCTACATTTGTATAGTATTTGTTCTGATTTTTTAATTATATTTAGTTGTTTCGGATGAATTATATTTTTAAGGAATTGAGCGATTAGCGCATTTATCTGATTCGCTTTTATTCCTTGTATCGCATGATCTAAAGTAATTGCGGAAGTAGAGAGGGGTAACCGATAGCCCCATGTATATTCAAAAGCCATTGTGACTTTTTAAATTTGCAGAATTTCTTCTTTGAATATACATGGGGAGAGGAAAGTTTAGCTTTTAACTTTTATCGGCATTTGGTTGAACGAGGGCTTTAAAATCGGCACTAGAAGGGGCTTGATAGATTTTAAGTCCAAACTCAGGTGTGATTGCGATCAGATGGTCAAAGATATCCGATTGAATCGCTTCATAATCTTTCCATGCAATAGTTTTACTAAAAGCATAAATCTCTAAAGGAATGCCTTCACTCGTGGGTTGTAACTGACGCACCAAAATCGTTTGGTGTTGGGCAATGCCTGAATGCTGTTGTAAATAAAATTCTACATAGGCACGAAAGGTCCCAAGATTGGTTAAACGGCGCTGATTATATTGCGACTGATTGGAAAGTTGCTGATTAAACTGAGCAAGCTCTTCATGCTTATGATCAAGATATTGATCTAATAATAAAAATTCTTTGAGTTTATTTTGCTCATCCTGAGTCATGAAATGAATAGAGCTTTGATCGATATAAAGTGAGCGTTTGATGCGGCGTACACCGGACTGAGCCATACCACGCCAGTTTTTAAAGGTATCAGTCACCAGTTTATTGGTTGGAATCGTGGTAAAGGTCTTATCAAAGTTCTGTACAGTAATGGTATGTAATGACATATCAATGACATCGCCATCCGCATTGAGCGAGGGCATTTCAATCCAGTCACCAATTCGCACCATATCATAAGAAGAAATTTGTACCGAAGCGACCAGTGACAAAATGGTATTTTGGAAGACCAACATCAGTACAGCCGCCATAGCACCGAAGCCTGCGAGTAATGTAAATACATCTTTTTTCAGAAAAGTACCTAAGATCATTAGGCCACAAACCAAAAAGATGATCAATTTGACCAACTGCAAATAGCCTTTAATTGGTTTGTTTCTAGATTTTGGATTACGTTGATAAATCAGATTAAAAATATTTAGTAATTCAGAAATGGCTAAAGCAATGGTCAGGAAGATAAAGGCCTGACAAGCCATTTGAACGATTGAGATAAACTTCACAGATAAATGTGGGACTGTGGTTATGCCATTTAAGATTACAATTGCTGGAACAATGTTGGCAAAGCGTTTAATCACACTATGTTCTGACAAAATTTGACTGTGGCTAAAGGCCATTTTAGACACGAGCTTACGAATACCACGCACCACAATTTGCTTGGCGATAAAATTTGCAATAATGGCAAAAATAATAATGAGACTGAGCGAAGTCAGCATTTCTAGCCACGGATATTGATCTGACCAATCTTGAATATTTTTAATGAACTGAATTTTTTCCAAAATCATCCTACTCTTATTGATGTAAATGAAAGGGTTAATGATCAAACTATTGTAATTATGATGATTATATAAGCAATTTTATACTCGTAAACTTTACGGAGTTACGACATGTATAGTCCATAATGTTACTTATTGGGTGCTAAGAAATGATTTTTTGAAGGTATAACCGATATTTATGGACTGAAAAAGATTAATGTTGATAAAAAAAAGCCCCCGAATCGGGAGCTTCATTGGCGATTTGAAGTGCTTACCACATTAAATCATCAGGAATTACATAAGCTGCATACGGATCTTCTTCATCCGTGGTTTGTTCATTGACTTCAGAGTTATTCACAATAATAAAGCCTTCCATTTTCGCATTAATACGGTCGGCTAATTCTTTTGGTAAAAAAGCATAGTTGCTATTTTCACGTGCAATAACAAGACTGCCAGCAACCAGGGCATTATAAATTTGCTGATTGATATAAAGCTTTTTAATCTTGGCATCATCGATAAATTGATAGGTCGATTCGCCATCGGTATCACGAATTTTATGCTGATTAATCATTTGCATGATGGCAGCTTTTAATTCTTTTTCTTGCAAAACGGCTTTACGATCTTGCTCTAAAGCATGATCTTTGGCCATTTTCTGCTGCTGATCTTGCTCAATTTTCGCCTTGATTTCAGCATCTTTACTTTCACCAGTACGTTTTTCATGTACGGCTTGTTTAGACAATTTTTTTGCCTTTTTATTATCGACCAGACCTGCTTTAAGCAGTTGCGCCTGTAATGCATTTTTAACCATAGTACGTTCCAACTAATCGTGTATATGTCGATAATGAAAATAGATGATCCAATATACTGCGCTCATAACTACACTGAGTGCGGCAGGAATTAGGAATGCGTTTAATTTTAAATAAGGATAAAGCCAACTGGCAAGTATGCCACCGACGATAAATCCCGCTAAAATTAATAAATGTAAGACCACACGTTTAGACTCAACCGAAAGTCCACGAGCTTTATAACCCAAAGCCAAACCTAAGTCCGTCAAAACACCAGAGAGGTGTGTGGTACGAATAATGGTGCCTTTATAGTGGCTGACCATTGCATTTTGTACACCCATCGCCACGCATGCCCAAAGCAAAGCATAACGTGGAAAATAGGGTAATAGCAGCCAACACAGGACAATAAAAAAAGCCACCAAGCTTAATGGGACGCCATAACGTCGGGTTAAGCTAAAGTGACTATTTCCAAGAATAAGCCCACTATAAAATGAGCCAATCACATAACAGAGCAACACTAAAATCAAATAAATAATCGTAGCTGGCTGCCATGCAATGAAGGCCATGGCTAACATACTGACATTACCCGTCATGTGAGATACCGACTGGTGCAAGATCGTCACCAGCCCGAGTACATTAATCATTCCTGCATTCACTGCGAGAAAAAAAGCACCCAGTTGTATCCAAAGCGGTAAAGTTTGAAAAGGCATGGCCTCGCCTTAAAAAGTATCCAATATCAGGATATTATCTTAAACCACGGTCTACTGCAGCTGTAAATAATACGTCAGTCGAAGAGTTTAAAGCTGTTTCAGTTGAATCTTGAAGTACACTAATGACCATACCAATGGCAACAACTTGCATCGCGATATCGCTTGAAATACCAAACAGGCCACAAGCCACTGGAATAAGCAGCAATGAACCACCAGCAACACCTGAAGCACCACATGCAGAAACGGTAGCAACGACTGATAAAATCAACATGGTGCTGAAATCAACAGAAATGCCCAAAGTATGAACTGCTGCTAGAGTGAGGACTGTAATTGTGACTGATGCACCTGCCATATTGACAGTTGCACCTAAAGGAATTGCTACACTTGCAGTTGATTCGGGGACACCAAGACGCTTTGCAAGGTCTAGGTTAACTGGGATGTTTGCAGCAGAACTACGCGTAAAGAATGCAGTGATACCACTTTCACGTAAACATTGGAAAACCAATGGGAACGGATTTGAGCGGGTCATAAATGCCACCATTAGTGGATTGATGACCAAGGCAACAAAGAACATGGTACCGAGTAAGACCGCAAGTAAGTGTGCATAGCTGATCAGTGTTTTCAAACCTGAGTCGGCAAATGTAACAGCAACCAAACCAAAGATACCGACAGGTGCAAAGTTAATCACTAAACGGATTACTTTATTCACCGCATCAGCAGCATCGGATAAGAAAACTTTAGTGGTATCTGATGCATGGCGAAATGCAATACCCAAGGCAACAGCCCAAGCTAAAATTCCAATGAAATTTGCTTCTGAAATGGCTGTAACAGGGTTTGCGACAAAACTTAATAATAAGTTTTTCAATATTTCAGCAAGACTGCCTGGCGGAACAAGATTTTCTGCAGCAACATCCAAAATTAATGTAATTGGGAATAAAAGGCTTGCTACTACTGAACTTAAAGCAGCAAGGAACATACCAATAGCGTACATCAACATAATCGGTTTAATGTAAGAATTACTGCTGCCCACTTTGAAATTTGCAATGGATGACAGTACAAGTACAAAGACCAGTATCGGTGCTACGGATTTCAATGCCTTAATGAATAAATCACCAAGCAAACTTAAATAGGGTGCAACGCCTGGAGCAACAAAAGCAACCAATACACCTAAAATAATGGCGATAATAATTCGGGTTACTAAACTCAAGCGTGTAAATGCTGAAAACATAGGAGAGCCTTGTCAGAATTACAATGACAAAATGATGAAAATTAGCCCTGTATTTTATACGAAAATGTGGAATGCTTAAAAAATAATTTAATTTAAAAATAAACCTTTGTTTTTTATAATATATTTTTGTGTATTAAAATATAAACCCTTCAAAACTCACTGTTTATCAAATTCGCATTGATTAAACAGTGAGCTAATAGGCCTTTAAATTTGGTACTCAGAACTGGCTGTCGCAAGCTCTGTAACGGCTTGATAGTGGGTGAGAAAAATTTGACCACTCAAATGCGTGAGTAATTTTGAGTGCTGCAATTTGTCCATGACAGGGCCTTTGACCTCGGAAAAATGCAGTCGAATATCTAATTTTGATAATTCAGCATTTAAATCTTCCAACATTTCCAAGGCACTGAGGTCAATTGAGCTGACGCTTGAGCAATTGATAACAACATGCTCTAGGTCAATATTTTGATTGACTTCATTGATCAGGAAACCTTTAAGCGTATTGGCATTTAAAAACGAGATATTTTCATCTATACGGAGCGAGAGAATATGTGGTGCGGTATAGACATGATGGCGCTGTACATTGCGGAAGTGCTGTGTGCCCTCGACTAAACCGATCACCGCAATATGTGGACGACTGATGCGCCATAACAACAGAATAAAGGTAGAAATGATGCCAATAATGAGACCTGTAGAAATATCGATACACACCACACCGAAAAAGGTCACCCACATCGCAATCCCGTCAGCTTTTGAATAACGCCATGTATCCACAAAAGGTTTAAAGTCGACTAATTTCCAAATGGAAACAATAATTGTGGCCGCCAAGATCACTAAAGGTAAGTCTTGGAAAAAACCAGTGAAGTAGAGACTGACAACGATAATCAGCAATGACGACAACACACCTGCCATCGGGGTTTTTGCACCTGCATCTGCATTAACCACTGTACGAGATAAGCTACCCGTCACTGGAAAGGCAGAGCTAACCCCAGCGCTTAGATTGGCTAAACCTAAAGCGATCAACTCTTGATTACTATTGAGTTGGCTTCGTTGTTGTAAGGCAGTAGCTTGGGCAATAGACAGTGACTCAACAAAACTGATCATGGCAATCATTGTTGCACCGGGCAGTAAGGTTTGTACCAGTTCCCAGTTCCAATGTGGAAAGCTTAAGGGTGGAAAACCTGAAGGAATTTCACCGACGGTTTTAATGCCGACATTTTGCAGGTCAAATAACATCACCGATGCAATTGAGATCACCACTAGTATCAATGGAAGTGCTTTACTTAGAAAGGCGGTAGAGCCGAATCGAGATTGGATCGATTGAGTGGCCAATATTTTTGGCACATAGATTAAAAACAGTATGGCCAGCACACCAAAGATGAGTGAAGCAAAGTGAGTTAAACTCAGGTATTCCCACAGACTTAAAACAAACTCAGGGATGTTATTGGCTTTTAGCGGGACATCGACGAGAAACTTAAACTGACCCAGTGCAATGAGCAGAGCCGAAGCAATAATGAAGCTTTTAATGACAGGATGACTGATCAACTGAATTAAAAAACCAAAACGTAGTACACCTAGCATCAGAGAAATCAGTCCGACCATTAAGGCCAAAAGTGTAGCGGCTTCAATATAAACAGGCGAACCGATTTCAAATAGTGGATTGAGCGTGGCGAAGGTCATCATCGAAATGATTGCCACAGGGCCTATCGATAAGGTTGAGCTTCCACCAATGAGGGCGTAGACAATCATCGGTAAAATACTGGCATATAAACCCATGATTGGAGGTAAACCTGCCAGCATGGAATAGGCCATACCTTGAGGAACCAACATGGCAATCACGATCAGCGAAGCAAGTACATCAGATTTAAATTTCACGGGGCTGTAGTGCTGTAACCACTGCCAAGCTGGAAATTTCTGTAAGATATGAGGTTTTAAATCTGACATAAACTTATCTAAATCACAATTTCATATATATTATGCATAAAAAATGCTAAGAAGTCTTGTGCAATAAATTTTGAGCGTACAACATTGCAGGAAATTTAAGGGGATATATAAGAAACCATCATTCTAAATGAATTAATAAAAAGTATGAGCTGATTTAAAGCTTTGGATATTCGATATAAATATAGATATTGAAATTTTGAAGAAGTCTGGAGGGTAAATTTAGATATTGAATTGCTGTCCATTGCGATAATTCATCTATAGTGGTGCAAGAACAGCATGTCTGGCTTGAAATTTTAAAATAACTGAGTGTTATTTATAAGATTGGTTGCAATACAATTGGTAAAGAGTATTGAGAACTTGAACTAAATTTGCATCTTTAATTGAATAATAAATTTGCTTACCATCACGACGCGTGGTCACAACATCACTTTTACGTAACATCATTAATTGTTGTGAGAGGGTTGGCTGTTTAATATCAGTGATTTCTTCAATCTGAGACACATTCAATTCTTGCTGTGCTAGATGACATAAAATTAGTAGACGATCCGTATTTGCCAGCGACTTTAAAACGCCCACGACTAATTCGGCAGAATCACGCATAGTAGTGATTTCCAGATCGGTATTCATTGGATATGTCCATACGATTAACAACAGCTCAAGTATACGGATATCACGGCTTAATACATTGAATAAATAAGACAATTTCTATGGTTTTTTATGAAATCAAATATCATTAATTTTTATAAGTTTAAATTTAGTTAATCAGTTAAATTTATTGCTTGATTTTAGTGCAAGCTTTCACAAAATGCACATAAATATAAGACATTAGCTTAAAAAATCATGCACACTTTGAAAATAATTGTATCATCTAAAGATCGTATTCAATAAATACATAAGGGATAAATAGTCATGACAACAGATTCAGCTTTTCCAGCAACGAGTAATTTAGGTATCGCGGTATATAGTAATAATGCTGAAGCGATTGGTAATACACCTTTAGTTCGTATTAATCGTGCGATTCAGTCAGATGCAACGGTCTTGGCTAAAGTTGAAAGCCGTAACCCAGCATTTTCAGTGAAATGTCGTGTAGGTGCAGCTCTCATTGCAGATGCAGAAGAAAAAGGTTTATTAAAACCGGGTATGCATATTGTAGAACCTACAAGTGGCAATACAGGCATTGCTTTGGCATTTGTTGCAGCAGCGAAAGGTTATGCAATTACATTAACCATGCCAGCAAGTATGAGTATCGAACGCCGTAAGGTGTTGAAATCTTTTGGTGCAAATCTCGTATTGACTGAACCTGCTAAAGGCATGAAAGGTGCAGTCGAAGAAGCACAGCGCCTCGTTGCCGAACATCCTGAAACGTATTATTTACCACAACAGTTTGAAAACCCTGCAAACCCTAAAATTCATGAATTGACCACTGGCCCAGAAATTTGGGAAGCAACTGGTGGTAAAGTGGATATTTTAGTATCGGGTGTAGGTACAGGTGGTACGATTTCTGGCATTTCAAGTTATTTTGAAAAAGTGAAAAATCAGCCGCTTTATTCTGTTGCGGTAGAACCGGCTGAATCTCCGATTATCGCCCAAGCGAAAAAAGGCGAAACACTGACTCCTGGGCCGCATAAAATTCAGGGGATTGGCGCTAACTTTATTCCGGGTAACTTAGATCTAGACCTTGTTGATGAAGTGATCGGTATTGAAAGTGCTGAAGCAATTGAGTGGGCGCGTAAAACGGCTACTCATGACGGTATTTTAGTGGGTATCTCTAGTGGCGCGGCAATGGCAGCTGCGGCAAAACTTGCTGCACGTCCTGAGAATGTAGGCAAAACCATTGTGGTCATTTTACCGGATGGTGGTGAACGTTACCTTTCTTCCGTTTTATTTGAAGATATTAGTGCTGACTAATATGTCTGACATGAAAAAAAGCCCATTCATTTGAATGGGCTTTTTTATTGATGATTTTGCTATTTGTACGTGTCTTAAGACGCGTCTTGATCATCGTTTTTGGGATTTTGTTGTTTAATTTTTCGTTTAGGTGGTTCATGTCCTAACTTTCGAGCGATGTATTTAAACAGGAAGCCTAAGAGTATGCATATCGTGACAGCAGGGATAACCACTTGAGTGAGCCAAACATCAATATGATCCGGACTCCAACTTAAAATTAAAAATAAAAAAGCACACAAATATGCGCAGTTAAAGCAAATGTTCGACAGTTTGTACATGCGAAAGAGAGTAATTCGTTTGGTGGTCACGAATCTCTATCTTACTGAATAATGAGGAAATGTGTAGTTTTAATATCAGAAAAATAAACTAATTGAATAGGGTCTGTTGACATTTGTTGATTAAAAAAATAGCGAGATAGTAAAATTAAATCGCCAAACCCAATTTTACACTCGCTATGCCTCGAACAATGCTAAATGATCAACACTGGTCCAAGTTACTTG